>NZ_CALHGC010000028.1 GCF_938029485.1 uncultured Treponema sp.
TATTGCGGTAGAGCATACATCCTCGGATGCTGTCAAACTGATACTTTCCGGGGATATTTCTATCGTAAGCCGGTTTTGTTACTTTGATGAACCGCTTGCGATAGATACCCTTCCGCTCCCCCTTACAGAATCTCAAACAGAACATCTCTATCAGGCGGGTAGGCGTTTTTTAGCTGAAAAACAGGCTGCCGCTTATCTTAATCGTGCTGAACATTCTTCTTATCAGCTGACAGTTAAATTGCAAAAAAAAGGCTATAGAAAAAATGAATATCAGCCTGCGTTTGATTATTTACGTGCCGAAGGTACGCTTGACGATTCCCGCTTTGCCGGTGCATATTTACATACGAGGAGCCTTTCAAAAAAAGAAGGGTATGCGCGTCTCTTTTCGGAACTGCGTAAGCGCGGAATTGATGCGGACACGGCAAAGCAGGCGTTGAGTGATTTTTTTTCGGAGATTGATGAAGCGGATATATGCGAAGATGCAGCGCGCAGCCTTATCCGTAAGGGATATACCGGCCAAAAACTCTACAAGGCCCTTCAACGGAAAGGGTTCCCGTTCTCTATGATCAAACGGTGTATTACACGCCTTTCCTCCGCTGCATCATAAAACTAAAGGGGAAACTATGAAATTTTCAAACCATCCTTTCCGGTTTATCATTATTGCCTGTCTTTGTGCGCAAAAAGCCTTTCTGTTTGCTCTTGATGTTCCGCCGCTGAACGGTCCGGTCAACGATTATGCGCATATATTCACTGCAAGCGAAACACAGGAACTAAATGCGTACCTGTATAGTATTGACCGTAACAGCGACTTGCAAATAGCGGTATTAACCATTCCTTCCTTGGAAGGCGAAAACCTTGAAGATTATTCCATCCGCGTTGCGGAAAAATGGCAGATCGGGCAAAAAGGAAAAGACAGCGGTGTTATCTTACTAATTGCCGCACAAGACAGAAAACTGCGCATCGAAGTGGGATATGGACTTGAAGACCGTATCACCGATGCACAAAGCAGCAGGATCATCCGTTCGGTCATTGCGCCTCAATTTAAAAAACAAGAATACGGGAAGGGCGTCCTGTTAGGGGTAAAAAACCTTGCAGGGTTGGCACTCCAAGATGAAAGCCTCATCAACGAGGCTGTAAAAGAGGTTGACCGCCGGAATGACGATTCTATTCCGCTGCCGCTTATCATTTTTCTTATTATTATCTACCTGTTCGGCTCCCGTTTTATGCCCGGCGGTTTATTCTGGCCGTTGTTATTCCTCGCGTCAGGACGAAGAGGCGGTTATTCGGGACGCGGCGGAGGTTTTGGCAGTGGAGGCTTTGGCGGCGGAGGCGGCAGCTTTGGGGGCGGAGGTTCCTCCGGCTCGTGGTAACATTTCCATTACAGACTACGAATTTTACAAGGATATTGACATTTTTATCCGGTTCATATATAGTCTTTTCATTGTTAGGGCGCTTAGCTCAGCTGGTACGAGCGTTTGGTTTACACCCAAAATGTCGGCGGTTCGATCCCGTCAGCGCCCATAGTTTATTCCTTGCTGTATATAGACTTATCAAACTGATAGCTTTGCTCGATTTTTAAAAGGTCAAGTAAAGGTCAAGTCGGGAGTTTATATATGGATTATCATGTAATAGCTAAAACCAAGAAGACTATCAGAATACTCATATTTGTGGACATTCCTCGCTAAACACACTATCAAATTGTTCCGCCGACTCCTTTGAATTTTTCAACAAAAGCGGCAATCTTCCGGAATACCCTTTGCTTTTTTGTTAAGTAATCAGGATTGAGCGGGCTGAGTTTGGGCAAAACGGCATTCAGATCGGTACCGATTTCGCTGGCATACTCGTGTTTTAATGAGGTTTGTATATATCGTTTTGCAGCTTCTTCATTAAGCTTTTCTTCGGCAATCAGCGCAGCTGCCTCCTCTTTCTGCTTTTTCTGAGCATACATAAAGAAAGCTTGGATAACTTCTGCCTTATCTTTAATCGGCTCAAAATCAGTTTCGTTGATAAAATCAACAATCAAGCTTTCTTTTGCCCTATTTCCAATACTGGATCTGATTATCCTGCGCACATCATCTACCAATTTTGCTTTATCGTTTGTCTTCTTATTATGTTCAAAAATAAGAGCCAGAATATAGTCAAGGTCGATCTCTTGCGATTTCAGCAAATCAACTTCAAAAACCACATCATCCCAATCGATTTTTGTATTTTCGGGGGCAGCGCCCGTCCGTCCGCAACTGAACCAGTCCCTGATGTCATTATACGTTGAGCAATAATCTTGTACAGTTCGTTCCGGCAGCACTTCTATTTTTTGCATTTCTGCAAACGATTCATCGGTTAAAAAGTACCGGTCTTTAAATGCTTGGAGAGCAGCGCTGTCTTTGGGATCGATGGATTGCAGGGCTTTTAGCTGCGTAAATTCATCATAATTACGCAAGATGTTTTCGATGCGAAGGTATTCACCAAAAAGCTTGACAAAGGCTTTTTTAGCAACTTCGGTTGTTATCTCGTCCGGCTTAGGAAATTGCGCTTTCAGTTCCTTGACGACTTCTGCATATCCCCGCCGCACCTCACCGGTTACACTATCGGTAAATCCTTCAATATACTCTTTGTAACTTTTTTCAAGCACCACATTCGTCGTATTCTCCTTAGTAGCAAAGAGAGTAATTGCCTTTATTGTTGCTTGCTCCAAATCTCTAAACGTAACGATATTGCCGAATGTTTTGGTTGCGTCATAGATACGATTGGTACGGGAGAATGCCTGTATCAAACCATGATAGCGTAAGTTCTTATCAACAAAGAGCGTGTTCAGTGTTTGAGCATCAAAACCGGTAAGGAACATACCCACTACTATCAAAAGGTCAATCTCTTTCTCCTTCACTTTTTTTGCTAAATCGCGGTAGTAGTTTTGAAATTCCTTGCTGTCCACACCGAAATTGGTACCGAACATTGCGTTATAATCTTTAATGGCGTTTGCCAAAAACTCCTTAGCGCTCGTATCCATTGCGGACGGTTCAAAATTCTCTTCAATAATATCACCAACGGCATTCTGCTCTTCGTTCGGTGCAAAAGAATATATCGTCGCAATCTTCAATGGGTTTTCACTCTCTTTTTGCAGCGCGTTCAGCTGTTCATAATAGAGCTTTGCCGCTTCAACGCTGCTAACTGCAAACATGGCATTAAAGCCCGTCCTGCTTCCTTGTGTCCGGTGAGTCTTTATTCTAAAATTCCGTAAGATATATTGAGCAATTTCTTTTATGCGGTCGGGATGGAGCAAGAGTTTTTGTTCTTCTACAGCACTGATCTTGGCTTCGTCCTGCTCTGTTTCCAAAGCCTTGAACATGGGGCGCACATCATTATAATCCACCTTAAACTTCAATACTTTTTCATCCCGAATTGCATCAGTGATAACATACGAATGCAGCTCAGTTCCAAATACACTTGCCGTAGTCTCCGCGCCCAATGCATTCTCCGGAAAAATGGGCGTCCCCGTGAATCCGAATTGATAATATTTCTTGAATTTCTTCCGCAAATTTTTTTGTGCTTCACCGAATTGAGAGCGATGACATTCATCAAAGATAAAAACAACCTGTTTTTGATAGATAGGTAAATCGCCTTCTCCTTTCATAAGGTTGTTCAGTTTTTGAATAGTTGTTACAATAATCTTATTATCGTCTTTCTCAATATTCCGTTTTAACCCTGCAGTGCTTTCCGAACCGTTTACGCTATCCGGCGAAAAGCGCTGGTACTCTTTCATTGTCTGATAATCCAAGTCTTTGCGGTCAACAACGAAAAACACCTTATCGATAAACTCAAGCTGTGTAGCAAGGCGGGCTGTCTTAAAGCTCGTAAGCGTTTTACCGGAACCCGTCGTGTGCCAAATATAACCGCCGCCCTCCGGAGTGCACCATTTCTTTGTTTGGAACGAGCTTTTTATTTTCCATAAGATACGTTCCGTTGCGGCAATTTGATAGGGGCGCATAATGAGCAATGTATTGCCGATGTCAAACACGGAATAGGTGAGCAATACTTGCAGCAACGTATTTTTCTGAAAGAAGGTCGCCGTAAAATCTTTAAGGTCTTTAATCAGCGTATTGTCCGATTTTGCCCAATTCATCGTAAAATCAAAACTGTTTTTATCTCTCTTTACCGTATTGGCAAAATAGCGGGTATCTGTTCCGTTGGAAATAATAAACATTTGCAGGTATTTATATAAGGAACTTTCGCTATTAAAACTTTCCTTACTGTAACGGTGTACTTGATTAAACGCCTCGCGGATTGCAATTCCCCGTTTTTTCAGTTCTATCTGTACCAGCGGCAGCCCATTCACCAAAATAGTTACATCATACCGGTTTGCCTGTGTGCCCGTTTGTTCAAACTGGTTGATAACCTGCAACTTGTTGCGGGCGATATTCTGTTTGTCG
>NZ_CALHGC010000029.1 GCF_938029485.1 uncultured Treponema sp.
TCTTTTTTGTGTTCAACCAACCGTTTTGCCTTTTCCAGTACCATTTCTGCAACCTGAACGTGCCGCGTTGCCTGCTCATCGAAAGTAGAGGAGATAACCTCGCCGTGTACCGTCCGCTCCATATCGGTAACCTCTTCCGGACGTTCATCGATCAGCAAAACGATAAGATAGACCTCAGGATGATTCTGCGTTATGGCATTCGCGATTTGCTGCATCAAGATTGTCTTACCGGTACGAGGAGGAGCAACAATCAAAGAACGCTGCCCCTTCCCGATCGGACAGAACAAATCCATAATACGGGTCGAGTAAAGTTCACTTGTAGTTTCCATATTAAGTTTTTGACGGGGATACAGCGGGGTTAGGTTGTCGAAGGGAATACGGCTTTGAGCAATAGAAACATCCTCAAAGTTTACCGACTCAACCCGCAGCAGAGCAAAAAAGCGCTCTCCCTCTTTAGGTGAACGGATTTGCCCGTATACGGTACCTCCCGTTTTAAGATTGAACAAGCGTATCTGGCTCGGTGAAATATAAATATCGTCGGATCCGGACAAATAACTGTTCTGCGGCGAACGCAAAAAGCCGTAACCATCGGGTAGAATTTCCAAAGCCCCTGAGGCAAAAATAATTCCGCCGTTTTCGGTATGATGTTTCAGGATAAAAAAGATAATTTCCTGCTTTTTCATCGCAACCATATCTTCATGCGGTATACCGTACTGCGCCGCCAAATCACGCAAGGCATGCATCCCCATACGTGTTAAGTCGTTAATAACCAGCTTCAGCTTATTTTCATTGTCGCCGGAACCGATATTCCCATCTGCTGCAGCAGCGTCCTGCGTTCGGTTATACGTTCTCCGCATAGAAGATTGGCGGCGCGGTCTTTTCTCTCCCTCAAGGGCACTTCCTTCACCGGGTGATTTTCTACGCATACGGGACCGTACCACTAATTTTTTTTCGGGCGATTCATCGGATGCAGTAGAATGGTCTGCATCATTTTCCGTTTGGTGCGGAAAGTTTTCAGCTTCACGGGATACGGCTTCTGCCGGTTGATGTTGTTCAAGATTCAATTCAGTCTGTCCTGAAAAATCCGAAGCGGCGCCGTCATCGGTAAAAGGTGAACGGCGTACTTTTAAGATTGTCATAAAGTTTCTCCATAGTAAATTTTTCTTTAAAAGAATATCAAAAAGATACGGAGTATTTCCTAAGAAAGATTAGCTTTGATAAGTTGCTTGAGAAATGCCAAAGTTACCACCGAGACAACTCATTATTGAACTGACCGATAGCTCTCTTATTGTATCTTGTTATTTTTTATCTTGTCAAGAGTATCGCCGGCATTTTATCGGCTTTGGTAATCTCTTTTAGCTGCTGCGACAACACTTGCATCGCAGCAGTATAGGTCTGTTCGCGAACAGCATTTCGAGTACCGCTAAACAGATATTTTTTAGCATATACGGAAGAAGTATATTCATTATCCGCACAGGCAATACACACTGAACCC
>NZ_CALHGC010000030.1 GCF_938029485.1 uncultured Treponema sp.
AACGTGATAGTATACGCTCATGGAATACAAACTCCGCCGTAAAGTAGACGACTTTCTCAGACATTGGAAGCAGAATCCGGACAAGATGCCTCTTATAATAAAAGGGGCGCGCCAGATCGGAAAAACTTCATCCATAAAGCACTTTGCAGAAAGCTATAAACATTTTATAGAAATCAATTTTATCACCGAACCTCAGTATTTAAAAATTTTTTCTTCAGGTTATTCCCCGGAAAATGTCATAAAGGAAATATCACTGATAAATCCTAAGTTTAAGTTTGTTCCGAATGAAACGCTCATTCTTTTTGATGAAATGCAGGCTTGCCCTGATTGTGCAACGTGTCTTAAATTTTTCAAAATCGACGGCCGCTATGATGTTATCTGCTCCGGCTCACTTCTGGGTATAAATTATGAAGAGGTTACATCCGTAAGCGTCGGGTTTAAAGAAGATTATCAAATGAACTCTCTGGACTTTGAAGAGTTTCTTTGGGCAAAAGGATATTCACAAAGCCAGATTGAAAGTATGTATACTCACATAAAAAATACCGAACCATTCTCCGAAAATGAATTCGATGTCTGGATGAACTGTTTTAGGGAATACATGATTACGGGCGGAATGCCTCACGTTGTAAATAAGTTCATCGAACAAAATAATTTTTCCGGCATATTACAGGAACAGATTCAGATTCTTAAAGCGTACGAAGAGGATATTCTAAAATATGCAAAAGGACTTGATAAAGCAAAGATAAAGAATGTATATACTCACATCCCTGCCTTTCTTGCAAAGGAAAATAAACGCTATCAAATTACAAAAATTGCATCGGGAGCCAGAAACAGAGAATATATTGGAACGATAGACTGGCTGAAAGATGCCGGAATTGTAAATGTTTGCTACAATCTCGCGCAGCCGGAACTTCCTTTAAGAGGCAATTACAATCCGACGGAATATAAAATCTATTATCACGATACGGGAATTTTGATTGCAGCTCTGGATGAAGAGGCGCAGGCAGATTTACGGCAGAACAAAAATTTCAACACATACAAAGGCGCAATCTTTGAGAATATTGTCGGCGATATGCTGGTAAAACAGGGATATGAACTCTTTTATTACAAGAATGAAAAATCTACCGTTGAAATGGATTTTTTTATCCGCGATGCCGAATCTCTTGTCCCCGTAGAAGTAAAGACAAGCGACAATGCTACGGCTTCTCTTAAAAATCTGATAGAAAAAGAAAAATATCCTGATATTCATTACGGGATAAAACTCTGTACAAAAAACATTGGATTTAACGGTAAATTTTATACATTCCCGTATTTCTGCACATTTTTATTAAAACGGTATATGCTAGAAAAAATCGGTTCGGAAGAGAAATAAATTGTGTACAAATTTGAACAGCAGCCGTCGGGTATTTCAGGCAAAACCCGGCGGCGGATATTCAAAAAGCTGCTCATTTACCGCTCAATTCTTTTTACGGTTTTTACCTTTATGCTGTCTGTTTCGCCGCCTTACCCTTTCCGCCGACTAAGCCGAATAAGAACGCACCGATAATTGCAGGGATAAGCCACGCAACACCGATATTCGAAAGCGGGAGTTTTTGCAGCAGCGCCGCTAACCCTTCAAATGACACGGCCTTGGTACCGAACAGCCCAAGGAAATCGTTTACGATACCTTCGGCCGATGCAAAAGCCTGCAAACAGCTGACCAAAAGCGTGCCGATTGTACCTCCGACATAGTAGTATCGATTGAGGATACAGTCATCTAAAAGATTCATTATCGTTAAAAGGATACAAACGGGATACAGCGCTTCCAAGAGCGGTACCGAATAACGGATGATATTTTCTACCCCGTAATTAGCCAACCAGCAGCTGAATACCGAGACGACAATGACAACCGCTTCATACGAAACTTTATTATAGAATAACTTCTTAAAGAAATGGCCTGCCGTAGCGGTTAAGCCGATTGCCGTGGTAATACAAGCAAACGTAATCGAAACCGACAGAATAGCCGTTCCGACCTTGCCCCATAAACTCGCGCAAATATTGATCAACAGTGCCGTGCGGCTAATGTCTTTTGGGAACACCTGTGAAGCCGAAGCACCGGCATACAGTAGACCGCCGTATACCAGCAACAACCCCGCCGCAGCAATGAGTCCGGAGAAAAGATTAATCTTTAACAGCGACTTCCGGTCGGAATACCCCCGTTCCTTGATATTATTGATAATAATCGTTGCGAACAGCATAGCCGCAAGCGCATCCATCGTCTGATATCCTTCCAAGAATCCTTTTAAGAAGAAGTTCTGCGGAGAAGGATTTTCAAGCGGCCCAAGCGGAGTGATAAAGGCACGGATAATGATAGCGGCAAGCACGAAAATAAGTACCGGTGTTAAATATTTACCGATGGTATCGATAACCTTTGACGGTTTAATCGAAAAAATCAAAACTATCGTAAAGAACACAATAGAACTGATGACAGGACTTATTGATGTGCTGAAAGGACGTACCCCAATCTCATACGTCGTTGCAGCTGTCCTCGGGAGCGCTAACAGCGGACCGATACCCAGCATAATGACGGTACCGAACACATTAGCAAAAACGGGATGCACTTTGCCGGCAAAGTGCTGTACATCGCCGCCCGCTTTCCCCATTGCAAAAATACCTAAGATCGGAATACAAATACCGGTAATAGAGAACGCGATAAACGTAATAAACCATTTGCTGCCGGTCATAAACCCGAGCAGTGGCGGAAAGATAAGATTTCCGGCGCCAAAAAACATTGCAAAGAGTGCAAAGCCGACAATGATACAGTCTCTAAAGCCTTTCTTCATAGCAGGCCCCCTAATATAGTAATTTATGCTAATCCGTCAATATAACCGTTTACAAGATCTATGCGAAGTGCCTGAGGTTCTTTTGGTAGCCCCGGCATCCGCATCATATCGCCCATAACGGCCACAATCATTTCGGCGCCATTGTTTACAATAACTTCGCAGACAGTCATACCGAACTGTTCCGGAACGCCAAGCTTTTTGGGATCGTCGGAAAAAGAATACTGCGTTTTTGCGATACATACCGGATAGGAATCGACGCCCCAGGTACTAATCCGCTTTAGCATTTTTTCCGCATCGGCAGAGTAAGCAACATTTTTGGCGCCGTACACCTGTTTGCATATTTTTTCTATTTTAGTCTTGATATCATCGCTATCCTGATATGTAAACGTAAGCGGCTTCGACGGTTCCGTTTCGATCAACCCTACAACGGTACGGGCAAAATTCGTTGCTCCTCCACCTCCATCGGAAAAGGCGCTGTTTACGGCAAACGGCACTCCGATATTCCGACAGTATGCACGAAGACACTCAATTTCTTCTTCGGTATCGTAATCGTATTTATTCAACACCACCAACACCGTCTGTCCGAACTTACGCAAATTTTCAATATGCTTATCCATATTCTTAAATCCATGGACGAAGGCCTCTTTATTGGGCTTGGACAGCTCCGCTTCTTGAACGCCGCCGTGTAATTTAAGCCCGCCGGTAGTAACGACAAGCACGGTTAAGGCAGGTGAAAGTCCTGCTTTGCGGCATTTAATATCAAAGAATTTTTCAGCGCCTAAATCGGCTCCGAATCCCGCTTCGGTAATAACATAGTCGCCATAGGTAAGCGCTATTTTGG
>NZ_CALHGC010000031.1 GCF_938029485.1 uncultured Treponema sp.
TAGAAATCAGCCTCATTTCGATGCTTTAGTTCATTATGTTCTTCCTGAAATTGTCAAGATAAAACAAGCCGCAGGGCAAAATCAAATTCATATTTGGAGTGCGGGGTGTTCTACCGGTGAAGAACCGTATACAATCGCAATGGTTATGAAGCGGCATTTGCCGCCGGGTTTTACCGCCGACATTCTTGCGTCAGACTTGTCGTTTAAATCGCTGTTTGTCGGTAGACAGGGCTTTTATCCGGAAAGCCGTGTGGTTGGAATTCCCGATGATTATCTTGCTCAGTATTTAACGAAGCAAGGAAACGGTTATCAAATGAATCCCGAAATTATGCAAATGGTTAAGTTTGATTATCATAATTTAAAACATGATGCCAATAGAAATAATATTGATATTCTTTTTTGCCGCAATGTGATTATTTACTTCGATGAACCTGCACAACAGGCGGTTATCAATCGTTTCTGGGATGCGATGGCTCCCCATTCATTTCTTTTTATCGGGCACTCGGAATCGTTATTCGGGATGGATACGAAATTTGAGTTTCTTAAAACCGAATGGGCATGTTTGTACCAAAAAAATGCTAAGTAGAGTCCTGTATAGTTACATTTATGTACGGAAACGGACATATACGTTTTTAATATATCTGCTGAAAATGCGGGAGGTTATTTTAATATGGAAGATATAAAAGTTTTAATCGTGGATGACTCAGCCTTGATGCGGAGTTTGATTGGAAAGATAATTGATGGAACACCCGGGTTGACTGTCGCCGATAAGGCAATGAACGGCCGGTTTGCGTTGCAAAAATTGGATCGGGTTCAACCTGATATTATTGTGCTTGATCTTGAAATGCCGGAAATGAACGGAATAGAATTTTTACGTGAGCGAAAAAAGCTTAAGATTGATATTCCGGTAATCATTCTTTCCAGTATTGCAAAAGAGGGTGCCCGTATCACAATGGATTGTCTGGAACTCGGCGCCAGTGATTTTGTTACTAAGCCTTCCGGATCCGAATCGGCAAACTTAGCTACGGTTGCCAGTCAACTTGCGGAGTTTTTGCAAGCGTATGGCAGGCAATATCAACTGAAAAAACAAGCTGCTTCCGGCAGTGTTAAGGCAGCTTCTGCGGCACATTATACCCATACGGCGCCTTTGCAGACAACTACTCAACCGCATACAACGGCAGGCACCGGTTCGGTATTTACAACGCCTGCGCAAGCAGCAGAAAAACCTGCACAAGTTCGTCAACCGGGAAAACTTGAAATTATTGCAATCGGTATTTCAACCGGCGGACCGAATGCCCTGCGCGAAGTATTTGCGGAATTAGATCCGAATCTTCCGCAGCCGATTGTGGTTGTACAGCATATGCCGCCCGGATTCACCTATGAATTTGCGAATAGCTTAAATAAGATATGTCCGCTAGAGGTAAAAGAAGCCCAAGAAGGAGATCTCGTAAAGCCGGGACGTATTTTAATCGCTCAAGGCGGTAAGCACCTCTTAGTTGAGAAGAAGCCGCTGGGCGTTATCGCTCATATTTCCGATGCTCCTCCTCAAAGCGGACACCGCCCAAGCGCGGATGTATTGTTTGCTTCCGTAGCGGAGCAATTTCAAAACCGCGCGCTTGGAATTATTATGACCGGTATGGGGAAAGACGGTGCGGCAAGCCTTACGCGAATGTATCAGGAAGGTTCCCGTACTATCGGACAAGATGAAGCTTCTGCTATTGTGTACGGTATGCCCCGCGTTGCTTATGAAATGGGCGGCGTTATGGAACAGGTTTCTTTAAGTAATATGGCATCCGTTATAAACCGTTACGGAAGAGAATTCGCCTAAACGGCATATAGATTCCTTTTGCAATGTTTCCTGATAAATCTTTTCAGTGATATGGCCTATCGGGAAACTCGTTTAGAATTTCAATTATTATATTCCCGCCGTCATCCCGATGTTTTTTGATATTCTGTCCATTCGGTAACAAATGATACCGTTCTTAGGCTTTCTTTATGATATAGTCCATATAGCTCTAAAAATTGTTTTTTTAGAGCTGTTACCTGTAGAATTGATTTATGCAAGATATTCGACTCTATCGATATTAACTATAAGAATGTACTTGCGAAGATGTGATAACCGGCTTATACTAGACCAATATGCGTTTTTTTGATAGGTTCTTTCGTTGGGTAAAGGGGCCGCAGATATATGCGCTGGTCGGCGGCAACGGTACGGGCAAAAGTTTTAGGGCTCGATTAGTTGCTCAAAGATACGGAATAGATTTAATTATCGATGACGGATTGGTCATAAAAGGCGATAGAATACTTGCGGGGCATTCTGCAAAACGCGAAAAAACCTTTTTGGCGGCAGTAAAGGTAGCGGTATTTGACGATAAGCAGCATCGGGATGAAGCGGCAAAAGTGCTCCATCAATTAAGCCGTAAAAAAGTGTTGATTTTGGGAACATCGGATAAGATGGTCAATAAGATTGCGACACGATTACAGATTCCGCCGCCGCAAAAAATTATCCGCATTGAAGATATTGCAACGAGGGAAGAAATTGAAACCGCCATCAGAAGCCGCCGCGTCGAGGGGAAACACGTTATTCCCGTTCCGTCCGTCGAGGTTAAGCGGAATTATCCGCAGATATTTTATGATAAAATCAGACTGCTGTTCCGTAATGCAAATATCGGGCACTTAAAGGAAGAAGAAACACTTTTTGAAAAATCGGTCGTGCGTCCTGAATTTTCTAAAGTGTACCCGGCACAAGTTTCAGATGATGCATTAAAAGAAATGGTTATACAATATGCGGCTCAATACGATAGCGCGGTAAATATTAAGAAAATTACCGTTCAAACCGAAGATAACGGTTATAGGGTTATTATGATGGTCGATATGCCTGCCGGCCCGGATTTGGCTGGACGGATATTGGCATTAAAAGACTTTATTATAAAAAATATCGAACGGTATTCCGGAATTTTTATAGAAGACTTTAATATCGTATTGAATCAGATGATCGATATACAAACGGAGGCCTGAAATGGCACGGACATTAATACCTTTATGGCAAAATTGGCAATTTACGGAAAACTTTGAAGAACAATATCTTCAACATGATTGTGATGAATCTCATTTTATCGAGGTTCAGCTTCCGCATACGGTGAAAGAGTTGCCGTATCATTATTTTGATGAAAAAACATATCAATTCCAATCGTGTTATCGAAAAAAATTTGCCGTATCTCATCAGTTGCAGGGAATGCGTCTCTTTATCGACTTTGACGGGGTGATGAGCTATGCAAAGGTTTTTGTAAACGGGCAGTTCGTCGGCGAACACAAGGGCGGGTATGTTCCTTTTTCCGTGGAGATTACTCAATATGTTGAGTATGGAGATGAAGAAAGGAACGTGTTGGTTGTGTATGTTGATTCGACGGAACGAGCCGATATTCCTCCGTTCGGCGGTGAAGTGGACTATCTTTGCTACGGCGGTATTTATCGCGATGTTACCTTGCGTGCGGTGCCTCATTGTCATATTGACTCGGTATATGCCCGTCCGGTTTCCGTTTTGACGGCGGAAAAAAGCTTACAGGTTGATGTCGCAATTGTACATAGCGACCGGACGAATGAATCGATTGACGTTTCCGTCGCACTTTTTGATTCCCGAAATCGAAAACGGGCGGAATTAAGCAGAAGTCTTGAGGTATCCGTTCCGTCGCTTTCTCTATCGATAATAATGGATGAATTAACAGGCTTAAAGCTGTGGACGCTTGAAAAGCCTGAGTTATACCGCGTTGAAGTATCTTTATTGGAAGACGGTCTTGTATGTGATGCCGTGTCTACCCGTATCGGATTCCGCACGGTTGCATTTACGCCGGAAGGTTTTTTCTTAAACGGCAAGCCGCTCAAGTTGCGCGGTTTAAATCGGCATCAGTCTTTCCCTTATGTCGGTTATGCGATGCCTGAACGGGTACAGCGGAAGGATGCGGATATCCTGAAATACGAGCTTGGCGTTAATATTGTTCGTACCTCGCATTATCCGCAGTCGCCGTATTTTTTAGATCGATGTGATGAGATCGGCTTATTGGTTTTTGAAGAAACTCCCGGATGGCAGCATATCGGCGATTCTGCATGGCAGGATATCAGTTGTGAAAATATCCGAAAGATGATTATAAGAGATCGAAATCATCCTTCGATTGTACTGTGGGGAGTACGCATCAATGAATCGCCTGATTGCACCGAGTTTTATCAGCGGACAAATACGATTGCCCGTGAACTTGATCCGTACCGGCAGACCGGCGGTGTCCGCTGTATTGAAAATAGCGAATTTTTTGAAGACGTGTATACAATGAATGACTTTATATACGGTTCTCAAGGATTGCCCGTCGGTACTGCAGCCGGAGCGGTGCGTGTACTTCGCTCTCAACGCGAGGTTACGGGACAGTCCGATTTGGTTCCCTATCTGGTAACCGAGTTCGGCGGGCACATCTACCCGACAAAACGGTTCGATCAGGAGGAGCGTTTGGTTGAGCAGGCGAAACTTCACCTTACGGTACAGAATGCCGCCGCGCTTGACCCGCAAAAATGCGGTGCAATCGGCTGGTGTGCGTTTGACTATAATACTCATGCAAACTTCGGTTCGGGCGACCGTATTTGCTACCACGGTGTGATGGATATGTTCCGCATTCCTAAGTTTGCCGCAAGCGTGTATGCAAGCCAGCAGACTACGGAAATACGGCCGGTGTTGGAACCGCTGACCCGCTATACACTCGGTGACCGTGCAATCGGCGGTATTGCGCCGCTTATCATCTGTACAAACTGTACCGCAGTTCGGCTTACCATCGGCGGAAAAGATTTAGGCCTTTTCTATCCCGCCGTTGATCGGTATCCCGGCCTTACGCATCCGCCTGTCGTTATCGATAATCTTTCGAGTGTGTGGGGCGGCAGATGGGAAGATGCCGTATTTACCGGCTACCATAACGGTAAGGAATGTATTACCCGCCGGTTTACCGCAAATCCCGTTGCGGCGCAGCTGGTACTTACCGCCGATGAAACAAAGCTTCAGGCGGACATACCCGATGCCGTCCGCTTCGTTGTGCGTCTCCTCGATCAGGCCGGTAACGAATTACCCTATAGCTCCGAAATTGTGCGGATTAAGCTGAAAGGTCCCGCGAAGGTTGTCGGGCCGCAAGAATTTTCACTCATCGGCGGCGCCCGCGGCTTTTGGATTAAAACGCTCGGGAAAGCAGGCACGGCAAAGGTTTCCGCACAAAGCGGCGAATTTAAAAGCGAAACCGTTTCCGTCCGCATCCGGTAATTTCAGAATCGGCATCCGTGCCGCTTCCGTAAGCCTTTTGAAATAGACGGTACAGATGCTAGGAGCCTAGCCGAAATAAAGCGGAGGCGTACTTG
>NZ_CALHGC010000032.1 GCF_938029485.1 uncultured Treponema sp.
GAGAACCCCGCTCCGCACGCCCTCAAAGCATCGATAGTATCGCGGTTAATCTGTTCAAAACTTTCGGAGAACACTTTTACCAGATAGGCGATGCTGTGAAAGCACATGCCAATGACGGCAGCATCGGTACCGATATTAACCGTAACCGAGAAAACCAGTACCCAAATAATTGTGGGAATTGACCGGATGAGTGCGGTAATAATACGGATGATTTTTGCGATAGCCGGACTGGCGATATTCCGAGCAGCACCGAGTGCTAAAAAAAACGCAATGATAGCTCCGCCGATTGTAGTTAAAATCGACAGTGCAAAGCTGATACCGAGTGAATACACAAGTTCGCCGCGTGGAAGGTGATCCGACCGTTTCGGCTGTAAAAAAAGGATGCGGCTGTAGTGGAGCAAGTCATGCCATGCATCTTTCCAATTCAACGTTTCTTGTGCAAGAAAAAAACATCCCCATATACTGATACCGAAAAGGACGGCAAATACGATAGAGATCGTCCATTGTTCTTTTTTGAGTAATCTTCGGCGGATAACACGGGTGTTGTTTTTCATAACAGTATTCTCCGTACCGTATTGGAAATACTGTCGATGCAGAGCACAATAATCATCAATACACAGATGATAAGCCCCGCTTCGGGATAGCGGAAACTCTTAAAATAGAGATTGAAGAGAAAGCCGATCCCGGTGCCTGTTAAAATACCGATCAATGCGGAATCTCTGACGTTTGTTTCTATTGCATAGAGCAGCCACGAAATAAAGAGCGGCAGAACATTGGGCAATACGCCGTGAATAATAATCGGCATATACGGTACACCGGCAGCTTCCAATGCCGTATAGGATTCTTCGGCGTGGGAGTCTATAATTTCGGTAAAGGCTCGGGTTAAATGTCCCGCGGTGATAAAAAAAAGAGCTAAAAAACCCGTTACGTCATTTTGCTTAAAGGACAATAGCAATAAGATAGACCATGCGGGAAGGGGAATATTTCTAAAAAAAGATGCGGAACCGGCACAGACAATGCGTAGTATACGGAAGTGTCCCGTAGTTTGAGATCCTAGGATTGCCGCTATGCAGGCAATGCAAAAAGCTGCGGTAGAGGCTGTTACCGCGATAACGGCTGTGTGCAGCGAAGTTCTGAAAATAAGCGACATCACCGAGAGTGATTGTACTGACGGCAAAAAGTTTCTTACCAGCCAATAAAGTCCGCGCGGAATACCGGTCAATGCATTCCATGCTGTAAAATCGGTCATAATTGCCGAAGCAATATATAATGCTGCAGCGGTAAAGATAATGGTAAACGTTCTTACATTTTTTTTCTTAAAAAATATTTCAGGAGTAGATGGTGAATGGTACCGGGATTCAAAAAATTGCCGCGGCAGGCCTGTCGGGAGATCAAATTTCATAGTGTTCTTTCTTTTCCGCATGAAAGCCAGAAGAAAAGATACGCTCCAGCGCTTCCGCCGAAAGTTCTTCCGGCTTTCCGTCAAAGACCACTTGTCCGTTACGTAAACCGATAATTCTGTCGGAGTACCGCTTTGCATATTCCACGTGATGCAGATTCATAATGCAGGTAAGATTCCGTGTTCTCACTATCTTTTCGATATAGTCAAGGATATCTTGTGCGCTTTGCGGATCAAGCGAAGATACCGGTTCGTCGCATAAGAGTATTTGAGGATTTTGCATTAATGCCCGTGCGATACCGGTACGCTGCTTTTGACCGCCGCTTAAATCGGTACACCGTTGATAAAGGTAATCGGAAAGGCCGAGCTCTTCGAGTATTGCCAAAGCCCGCTCTTTCTCATCCTGCGGATACAGCCCTAACAGGCTGCGGTAAAACGGCAAAGCGCCGAGGCAGCCGTGGAGCGTGTTTTCAAAAACGGTAAGCCGTTCTACCAAATTGTAGTTTTGAAAAATCATTCCGATTCTTCGGCGGAGCTGTTTTAAGCGGCGGCTGTTCATCTTCTGCAGCGGTTCACCGCTTATTTCAATCATACCGGCGGTGCAGTCGATAAGCCTGTTGATACAGCGGATAAAGGTTGTCTTTCCTGCTCCCGAAGAGCCGATAACGGAAACCATCGTTCCTTGTTCGATCTTAAGATCAACCGAATTGAGCGCGAACCTGCCGCCTGCATATTGCTTTGAAACATTTTTGAAGGTAATCAACAGTTTAACCTTATAAGATGCCGGATGATACTGTCTTACTTTGTAGAATCCCTAAGCTCATCATACCATGCATCATCGGTAGCAACTAACCGTGTCTTTTCCGAATACTTGGGGTATATGCCTTTTTTACCGGAATCTTTGACATTAAAAATTCCCGGGTTGTTTGCTGTCTTATCCGATGTCAGCGCATCCCGTATCTTTTGGATATCCGAAGCCGAGACCGTGTTCGTATTGACGGTAATCGGAGCATTTAAGACGGGAATTGAGCGGATTACGGTCATTTCACTGCCTGCAAAGGAGGTGAATGGTTCGTCGGCTCCTTCGGTTACGCGATAGACGGCACCTGTTCTATAATCTTCTCCTTCAAGCAGCTCATACACACCGATTGTCTGAGGAATGGCAAAGGCCGCCGCATCCGCATCGCCGCGGAAAAGGTTGACTTGCGAACCTTGATGGGATCCGGCAAACAAAACCTTAGAAAACACTTTGTCGCTCAAGATAAGATCGTCTGTATTATCGAGAGAAAAAACAGCTGCCAAGACACGCGCAGGAATAACGAAGCCCGATGTGGAACTTGCCGCAACAAACGACATCCGCTTTCCGTGCAGCAGACTTAAATCAAAACTGCCGTCCGCTTTTTTATAGATATCGGCAGCTTTCCGCTGTACGCCGATAAAGCTGTAATACTTTGCATCGTCGAGCGTTCCGCTGGGACCCGAATTTGTCGCGATAGGAATAACGGCACTGTTCCGTTTGTGGGCTGTAAGGTATCCTTCCGCACCGACATACGCCATATCAGCCTTGCCGGAAACGAGTGCTTCCAGTGCGATGTTATAATCGGTCGTCGTAAGAATTTCGACATCCCGTCCGACGGCTTCCTTTAAAATTTCTTGAAACGCAGCCCGGGCGTCTTTCATCGATTCACTTGACTCATTTGGATAAAAGACCATCTTCAGCGGTTTTTGTTCCGCTTTATTGCATGAACAAACAAGTACGGTTGATAGGAAGAGTACAAAAAAGAACGGCTTGATGCGTTCTAACAGCTTTCTTGCCGTTTGTCTGTCCATATTACCAATTAAAAAAGATTTCATAACTTTCTCCGAATTTTGAAACCGCTAAAAACAGTTGTGAGCGGTTTTGTTGATTAATTATGTGCGCAAGTCTACTATAATCGGACTCTTTATGCAACTGCTCGCCGATGCTGCACTACCGATAGTATTATTCTCTCTTTTGTGTTACTATCGCCCCATGATCGGCTTTTTTCTCAAAAAGAATTTTTTTGAAGGATGGGATAATTTTCTCCCGCTCATACTCTTTAATGGTGTGCTTATATTGATTGGTTCAGCGTTTTTCACTTTAGCGTATGCCGTTTCGGAGATGCCGGTGCTGTCCGTATTGATTTTGTTTATTTGTATTCTCCTGATGGGAATCCTGCTGCTGGCAATTTCCAATCTGATGTCCCGCATTGCCGATTATAAATCTTTCTCATTTAAGGAAATCGGCGGAGAGATAAAACATACGTGGCGGCATGGCGTTTTGTTCGCATTAATCGAAACTTTTTGTTGGGTTGTTGCCGGCGTTGCCGTCCCTTATTATTTTTCATTTCACAATTTTCTCGGCCTTTTTCTCGGTGTCAGCGTCGTATGGATTTTTGTAGTGATACAGCTGTCGCTTTTGTGGTTCTTTCCGATACGGAGCAGGCTTGAATCGAATTTTTGCAAGTGCCTTAAAAAGTGCTTTATTCTTTTTTTTGATAATACCGGATTTACGCTTTTTATGGTGCTGTACAGCGGTGCTCTTATCCTACTGACGCCGTTCTTAGCTTTTTTAGTGCCGGGTTTTTCGGGGCTTTTGCTTGCGTGGAATAATGCTTTCAAGCTCAGGATGTATAAATATGATTGGATGGAGCAGCATCCCAAAATACCGATTCAAACGGCGCGGAAACAAATACCATGGGATGAATTGCTGGCGGAAGATCGGGAAACGGTCGGAACACGGACAATCCGTAATCTTATTTTTCCGTGGAAAGACTGATGACCGCGTTTACCGCATTCGATACCGTATGATAGAGGACATCTTTAAAAAGTCGGCCGGCTTTTGGATGCCCCTCATGATAATTTTGATACATTTGATGATGAGGA
>NZ_CALHGC010000033.1 GCF_938029485.1 uncultured Treponema sp.
AAGATAACCGTATCCCGCGTCCCGAATTTATCCACGCTGATTTTAGCGAACTTGCCGCGCCGTATCCCGAAGGAGTGCTTCTTTCCAATCCGCCTTACGGAGACCGCCTCGGCGATGAACAGGAAGCAACCGCGCTCTACGAAAAAATGACGTCCATTCCGCACGAGTTCGCCAACTGGCGCTTAGGGTTTATTACCGACAAACCGGTTTTTGCGGACATATTCCTGCGTGCAGGCATTACGCTCAAGAAGCGGCCGTTAAAAAGCGGCAACCTCGACACGTGTCTGTATTCATACGGATTATAGAAGGGTTTTATATGACGGCATTTTTTTCTACCATACATACCGTTTTTACCGGCATCGTGTTGCAAGCGGTGCCGTTCATGCTGCTGGGGGCGCTTTTGTCCTCGGCGTTATACGCTTTTGTTCCCGACCGGCTGCTTATCAAGATTTTTCCCAAAAAATACGGAATCGGCTTTTTAACGGCGCTCTTTGCCGGAGCGTTGTTCCCCGTCTGCGAATGTGCTGCCGTTCCGCTGATGCGCAGCCTCATTAAAAAAGGTGTCGCGATGCCTATCGCGGTTACTTTTATGCTTGCTTCCCCCATCGTCAACCCTATTTCGATTGTTTCAACGCTGTACGCTTTTCCGCAACAGCCGTCGGTAGCGTTCTACCGGCTATGCTTCGGCCTGCTGATTGCATGTGCGATTGGGCTTTTACTGCTGTTTTATCCCGAAGAAAAATACTTAAAGGAAGATTTTGATATGGAACCGGCGGCGCAGTCCAACACCCTTGCCGGTGCGGATACAACATTCCGCCTTGCAACAGGCAGAACGGCTTCGCAAAACGTATATAGCGGCGCTCAACCGGACTTTTTCAACGATGCCGCCGCCGGCGGACGAGTGCGGTGGGTGCAAGCAAAACTATACACGCTGCTAATGCATACGTGCTCGGAATTTTTTACCGCAGGCCCCTTTTTAATCCTCGGCGCTTTTATCACCGCCCTGATACGCGCGGCAGTTCCGCAGGAGTTTTTCAGCATAACGGGCGGCAGTGCGGCGGGTTCGCTCCTTGTAATGATGCTTTTCGCCTTTGTATTTTCCGCTTGTTCAACCTCCGATGCCTTTATCGCTCGCAGTTTTTTAAACCGGTTCCCCTTAGGTTCAATTCTCGGCTTTTTAGTATACGGCCCGATGATGGATATAAAAAATCTCTTTATGCTGTTATCTTTGTTTAAAAAACGGTTTGTGATAGAACTTACCCTTATTATTACGGTAATCAATTTTATCGGTATTTCTTTGCTGGGGCGGTTGGCTTTATGATTCGTGCGGAAGGGTAATTCTCATACTGATTTTTTCCAATATTTCTCTTGACTTTTTGTTCCATGCAGTATATTATTACCGCCATTACGGGGGCGTAGCGAAGCTGGTTATCGCGCTGGCCTGTCACGCCGGAGATCGCGGGTTCGAGCCCCGTCGCTCCCGAAGAAGCTCACCGCGCAAGTGGTGAGCTTTTATTTTTGTAATCGTTACGATATAATCGCACAAACGGGCAGTAGCGCAGGGGTAGCGCGCTTGGTTCGGGACCAAGAAGTCGGGGGTTCAAATCCCCCCTGCCCGATATTCTATTCCCTATTTTTTTTGCTGCTCACAGAATCTCTATCTTTTAATCAATCGAATACAAACGGCGGCGGTAAAGATTGTATTAAGCGGGCAAGTAAGCCCGCTTTTTTTATTGCCTGCATCCGGTGGTTTCTAGCGGCTTGCACTGGGTCAAGTTAAGAACTTTTGTATTTTCGTTGGTATTTTGAATTATAAACATTTATGCAAAAGTTCAGGGTTTCGGAATGCCTCGTCGATAATGCGGCTTAACACGGAGCTGTAACCTTTACCAAGCGCCTTGACCTTTTCGGCTGTTTCGGGAGAGAGCCGGATTGCTACTACCTGCTTTTTTCGGAGTTTGCGTTGTTCTTTCGCGATGCGCGCAAATTCTTTTAGCTGTTCTTCGGTTAGAGGTGGACAATCTTCATCATATACGATAGGCATTTTTGCAGCTCGCCGAATCTCTGCAATTTGTTCTTTGTTGGGTTTTTCATCTCCGTGAAGAATCATTCTAGTAACTGCCATATAATCTCCTTTCCTTCTTTTCTGCACGTCGGGCAGAAATAATTCTGGTTATATCACCGCGTTCGGTATAAACAACAAATAGAACCTTATCTACTTTTCCTATCGTGATCATGCGATCCTCGGTGTCGCTGTGATTTTCATCGAATAGTTCAATTCTGTTTTTATCGTTAAAAACTAAGGCAGCGTTTTCAAATGAAATTCCGTGCAGTTGTTTATTGCGTTCGTTTTTATCATTATCCCATTCGAAAATTCTATCAGCTTGTTCCATATTTTTACCATACAATATGTAATACTTTTTGTCAATTATTTTACTATTTTTTTATAGAAACGCTTTTTGATTTCAGCATTTTGTAATGTGCAATATGGCAGGATATTGAGTAGATTAGCAATTAAAGCTATAGTTTCGCTATGCGGCTGTATCGCCTTTTATCAGCATCGTTTATCATTTTTTTTATTTTTTCTCACGGAGTTGCTGCACAGAATGTAAAAACGCTAGAAGCTGCAGAAAAGACAAAAAAGTTTCCGGTAAGCGGATTTATCGCTTTTTCAGTCAACACCATGATCGCCGAAAGCCGTGAATATGTCTGCCATTATGATCTGATTTTAAGCGATCTGAAATGGCCGCTTACGCCTTCGGCTTCTTACACGGTTTACGGCGGGTTATATTTTCCCAAAGGTATTCGTATTGAAGGAAATATTTCATTTATGCAGCCGATGCCTACGGGATCGATGACGGATACGGATTTTGAGGGGATACAAGTAACGCCTCCGCAGACAGGAATAACCGAATTTTCAAAACATAACTGTACTATTGTTGACGGACTCAGCTGGACAGCTAAACTCGGATTACAGTTACCGATGCCTCAGTCCGCAACAATGCGGAGAACGGGAACTTCATTAACGGTAGAACCGATGCTCAGTTTTTACTATTCGGCCATCAGCTGGCATTCCTACGATGGATATTTTCAATACGCAAAACGAAAGCCCGACGGAACGTATGAGCCGTGGAATGCGGCATTACCTAAAGTACCCTATACCGGAGCGGCGGCGTCATATCAACAACGGATAATGATACCGGCAATAGGAGTAGGGTTTGAAGCAACGCTCCCCCATAAACTGACACTTTCATCCGATTTTCATCTTACAGCCGGCATCAAGGCTTCGGCGGAAGATATTCACCATAGCAAGAATAAGAATGTTCGATACGTTGATATTATGGACGGCGGCTGGGGAATGCACGGCAATGCCCGCCTAAACTGGCACTGTTTGCCGTTTTTTTCGGTATTTTTTAACTTTTTTTATATATACTGCATTACGATGGAAGGCCGCAGCGCCATATATAACGATATTACTTCAACCATACCCGATTCCTATACTCCGCCGAATTCCGCAGGAACGGCTTTATACGGCTGCACTTGCTCGATCGGACTCGCTTTTTCCGTAGGGCGGTAACTATGCAGCAGATGGGACAAATGCTCGGTCAGCGGCTTGAGCAGCGGATGAGTCAAAGTCAAATCCAATCCTTAGATGTACTGGCGCTGCCAACCCTTGAACTTCGAGAAAGGATTGCGGAAGAACTCGCCGAAAACCCTGCCTTAGAGCTTGTCCGCGGTACACAGCAAAAATCAATACCACCGACTGAGCAAACCAAGCAAATTGAACGAAGCGAACCGTACTATCGCAATGACCGGACATCATCAGTTTTTTCGACAGAAGCAAGCGATGCATTCCAAACCTTTTTGGAAAATATTCCGGCTCCTCAACATCAGAACTTGCAAAATCATCTTCTGGAACAGCTGCTTATCCATAAGCTCGATTCGGTTACAGTCTCTTTTGCCGAACGGATTATCGGAAATTTAACGACGGACGGCTTCCATGTGGTTCCATTAAATGAACTTTTCAAGACTGAGCTTTCCGCGAACGCAAATGAGAAAGGTTCCGCCCTTACGAGGCATAAAATATCCCATGCGTTATCAATCGTCCGCCGGCTTGATCCTATCGGGTGTGCGACACGGGATTTTAAAGAATCGCTTGCAGTGCAAGCAAAAATATTATTTCACGGCAAAACAAGTATAGATCCCGTCTATGCCTATACAATCGACATTTTGGTGCATCATTTTGGCTATTTGGAAAAGGCACGTCCGTATTCACTCGTCCGGGCTGTCAATGAGAATGCGGATATTCCCTATAAACTTACCCAAGAAAATGCGGAAGACATTCTTTCACTGATTGCTTCGCTCAATCCTTTCCCGGGGCGGGCGTTCGCAGCGGATGTAACGCCGGATGAGTATATTATTCCAACGGCGTTTATCGAACGGAATGATCAAGAATTCACCGTCAAAATAAATAATCTTGAAGTGCCGCTTTTAACCGTCTCACCGGAATTTCAAAATTTAATAGGTCATACGGAAGATGCCGCCGCTAAGACCTATATAAAAGAGCAAATGCAAAAAGCAAAGGTTTTTATCGGGAGCTTAAATCAGCGGGAAAAAACAATCGTCGCGGTGCTGCGCAAAATAGCGGCGGTACAGGAAGCGTTCTTTTTAACCGGCGATAAGCGGCGGCTGGTTCCGCTTACTCAACAGCAGATAGCCAAGGAGCTGGATATTCATGAATCGACCGTATCGAGGGCAGTTGCCGGAAAATATGTGCAGTGTCAATGGGGTACCTTCGAAATGCAATATTTTTTTACCAATGCCGTTGCGGTGGAGCCGCGATCCGGCCATCCTATGCAGCCCAACGCCGCTTTGCAATCCGATACTTCCGCACCGGACGGTATTCCCGTAACAAAGGAAGGTGTAAAAGATTGCATCAAGGAGCTGTTCACCGAACACGCTGCAAAGGGTTCCAAACTTTCGGATCAGAAAATTTCCGATCTGCTGCAGGCACGATACGGCATTTCCGTTGCCCGCCGCACGGTTGCAAAATACAGAAAAGAACTCGACATCGGCTCATCATATAGCCGAACATGAAAACCGATGGTAATCTTCAATGGTTCGATTAAGAGGTTCGCGGATGAAACTAAAACCCATCATTTTATTTTTTTGTCTTATGTTTTTTACTTCCTTACTTTTTGCGCAAGAAAAGAGCAAGAGCACGGCTATGCCCGACCCCGACAATCCCGATTGCATATATGAAAAAGCAAAACTGGGAAAATGCATTATCCACATGGCAAAAATTACCACACCCTCAAAAGGGTCGGCTCCGGCAGTTGAAGTGTTGTTCGATTCCGATTTTCAATGGAAACCTTGCGCCCCTAATGAAGGTTGGGGAAGGAAGGATAAAACCTACCGGTATCGTGAAGACGAAGTACCGGGTTCACCGGTCTTTTTGAGCGTTACCAATAAACTGGATGATGTAACCTATTACCGCATAGAGGGAGTTCACCCTTTTGATTTGCCCTTTTATGATGAACCTGCCGAAGCGGCGATGCTTAAACGGTTTATCTTTTTTAAATTTACCGCGTATGCCGCGAAAGACGGGCATTTTGAAAACTATCTGAACAATTTAATGTGGGCGCTCGATACCAATACGAAACTGCTTTACACGTATGGGATGCCGAGCGGTTATAAAAAAATAATCGGAAATAATTATATTCCGCAAAACTGGCTGCCTTATGAAACACATCCGAATACGGCCGATTCAAAATTGAAATTTTATGAGTACGATCCAATCGGCTTTGTTTCCCTTGAGAAAGACTACGATTTTTTAGGCGTAAAAACGAATGTACATTTGTATGACTGGTGGAATAAATCCGTCGGCGCAGGTTCTTCTATGAAAACCGTAAAACAAAAGCGCTTTATGCCGCGCCTTTCGGATGATGCGCTCGAAGATTGGACAATCCGCGATGCGCGTAAGCCGGTACGTTCTCCCTACCGGCCGTCGTGAGTTTTTTTAATCTAACAAATAATTTACTTGCAAATAAAAAACGGGCGATATACAATAGAGCGCATACAAAAATTTTTAAAACGAGCTAAAAACAATTTTAATAAGGGAGTTTTCATGCAAGGCGCAAAACAAAAAATTGCATTGATTGTAGGCTTAACTGTCGGAGGCCTGAATATTCTCCAAACCTTATACATTTCAAATCGAATTAAGCAATCCGTTACGGCAGAATACGTTACCCATAGTATGCAAATTACCAATGCGTATTCTCTTGCCATTGCCAACAAAATGAATGAATACATGGGGCAAATGCGTTTTTATACCGATGCCGATGTTATTGCTTCGGGAAATGACACCTTGATTGTAGAGTGGCTGAGGAACCATGTAAGTTCGCGCAGGGCATTTTTTTCTTCCGTGATGTACGTAGACAAAAACGGACACGGATATAAAGATACGGGTGGAGAAACGACGGTTGCAAATGCGGATTTTTTTACCGCTATTATGCAGCATCAAAAAAATGAATATGTGGACAATCCTTCGGTTGACTCCGATACGGGAAAAACGGTATTCCATGTATCCCGTGCAGCAAAGGTCAACGGAAAAATACACGGCGTTTTTGTTGCCACGGTTTCGGTAGAAACGCTTCAATATATGATAAGCTATATCAGGCTTGGAGAAACGGGATACGCGTCGATTATCGCAAACGACGGGCGCATTCTGGCTCATCACGACAGTTCTTATGTATTAAAAACAAATCTGTTTAATGCACCGCAGGAATCGCTTGTAAAATTAGCGCGTACGGCTGTAGAGGGAGGAATCGGTTACGGTTGGGCTGCGCCAATTGACGGTACGCCGGGCAAAAACTTTGTTACCTATACGCCGATTGCCAATACGCCGTGGTTTTTTATACTTTCCATAAAGGATTCTCAAGTTTACCAAACAGGAAATGCGCTGAGGTCTTTTATGCTTATTGCCGGTGCTGTAATATGCGCAGTTCTTTTTGCGATGTGTCTTTTAGTAACGGGAGGTTTTTTAAAACCGCTTATCGTAGTGGTAAAATCCATTAACGGTATTGCGTCAGGCAGCGCGGATTTAACAAGCAGAATTTCAATCCGTTCAAATAATGAAATCGGAGCGGTTGTGCGCGGCTTTAATAAATTTACAGAGAAACTTCAAACAATCGTAAAAGAGATTAAGCAATCCGAAACCGATCTTGTAACGGTTGGAGATGAACTTAGGTATTGCGCACAAGATACTTCCACTGCGATAGCGCAAATTTTGTCGCATATCGGCAGTATGAATGAGCGGATTGCACAGCAGTCGAACGGTGTCGATGAAACGGTTTATTCCATTAACGAAATTTCAGGAAGTATACAGCATGTTGAACAGATGATCGAAAAGCAATCGGACGGCGTTATACAGGCATCCACCGCTATTCAAGAGATGGTTGAAAATATACATTCCGTGAATCAGTCGGTAGAGCAGATGGCCGGATCGTTTACAAATTTGGAACAGAAAGCCGTTGACGGAGCTTCAAAACAGGTGGCCGTAAACGACCGTATTGCTCAAATTGAAAATGAATCTCAGATGCTGCAAGAAGCGAATGCTTCAATTGCAAATATTGCAGCAAAAACGAATCTGCTTGCTATGAATGCGGCAATTGAAGCAGCCCACGCAGGTGAGGCGGGAAAGGGTTTTAGCGTTGTTGCAGATGAAATTAGAAAACTTTCGGAAACTTCAAGCCGGCAATCAAAGACAATCGGTACACAGTTACAGAAAATCAGAGAATCGATTAATTCCGTTGTAGCGGCGTCGGCGCAATCAAGCGAGGCATTTAATTCCGTAGTAGACGGTATCAAGTCGACCGATGAAATTGTACGCCGAATTCGTTCGGCTATGATAGAGCAGTCGGAAAGTTCGCAGCAAATAAATCATACGTTACACGATATCAATGACAAGACGTTGGAAGTGCGTTCCGCTTCTTCAAAAATGACGGCGGAAAGCCAATCTATGCTCAGTCAAGTTCAAAACCTTGAAGGAGCGACAAAAAACATGAAAGACAGTATGTCGGAAATGCAGATCGGTGCTGAAAAAATAGATGTGACGGGGACATCCCTTTCTGAAATTGTCGATAAGCTGAAAAACTCAATCGAAGGTATCGGCGCTCAAATCGATCAATTCAAAGTTTAGGGAAACTCTAAAAACTAAAGTTTTTTGACAATGCCGTTTTCTATACGAACGGGAGGAATCGGGAGAATACGATGAAAAAATCTTTTTATCTTTTTTGTATATTTTTATTGATTATAAGTTTGATGAGCTGCGGAAACAAAACGAGCGCTCAAAAGATTCGGGTTGCGGGACTGATACGGAGTGATTCCGAAACGTTTCTGAATGCTTATAAAGCGGCGCTTGTAAAATCTGCAGAAGAAAACGATGTGGATTTACAAGTATACTTTTGCAACAGCGACGATGCGGTACAGCTGGATCAGGTAAAAAATCTGTTAACAAACGGTGTAACGTATTTTGTCATTATCCCTGTAGATACGGGACTTACGGAACAAATTGTCCGCCTTATTCACTCAAAGGGCGGTGCAGTCGCTTTTTCAAATATCCTGCCTTCGGATGCGGCGCTTGACGTAGATAAAAATGCTTTCTATGTTTCTTCTGCAGAGACTGCCGCAGGGGATTTTCAGGCTCAAATTCTCGATGATTATTTTAAAAAGAATCAGGGAAAACTTTCCGGCAAAACGGTAAGAATTTTATATCTTAACGGAGAAGTAGGACACAGCGCACAAATTTTTAGAAGACAAGGATTTATGGACGGGCTTGCAAAAAGGGGGTACGCCATAGATATCGTTGCGGAAGGAAGCGCAAATTGGGGTTTAGCGACGGCGCGGCAGCTTACCGATAACTGGATAAAGGGAAATGCGAAGTTTGACGCGATCATTGCGCAAAATGATGATATGGCTTTGGGCGCAGTTGAATCGCTGATAGCACACGGCCGCACCGACATTCCCGGTGATGCAAGCACAGACGCCGATAGAGACGGAACGGCATTGGCAGTTCCGGTAATTGGGGTTGATGCAACAGAGGTTGCCAAGGCATCCATTGCAAACCATAAACTGTATGCGACCGTTTTACAAGATGCGGCGGGACAGGCGACCACTGCTTTGGAAGTTGTGGTACAGTGCGCACGACACGGGAATGCAAAAGGCTTTGCAACAAAAGCCGGTATAAAAGCGTTAGATGAGGTTACCCAAGAAGCGCCCGCCACACGGAAATCGGTATTGGATCAGTGCTTTATGGTACCGTTCGTTCCGGTAACGGAGTAAAAGAGGGCAGAGAAGCTGATATACAGAAGCACCGGTTTTTACTATACTAAGATTTAGTATGATAAAAGCGTTTACGGTAGGAAAAGACATATTTTCATCGCAAGGCCACGTGTTGATTATTGCTGAAATAGGTACGGGGCATAACGGCAGCTTACAGAAGGCGAAAGAGCTGATTGCTGCTGCCAAGGAAAGCGGAGCCGATGCGGTTAAATTTCAGATTGTGTATGCAGATGAAATTTTGCATCCCGATACCGGTTTTGTAAATTTACCGACGGGGAGAATTCCTCTCTATGAACGCTTTAGAGAGCTGGAGTGCAGTATCGATTTTTACGGTGAGTTGGCGCAGTATACGCATAAGCTTGGAATGCTTTTTTCCGCTTCGGCGTTCGGGCTTCGTTCCGCCGATGAGCTGCGGCAGCTTAATCCGGCTTTTATCAAAATTGCTTCGCCGGAGCTTAATCATTTTCCGCTGCTTGAACGTGTCGCTTCGTTCGGATTGCCTGTTATTCTTTCGTCGGGGGTTTCCATGCTCGGCGATATCGAACGTGCAATCCGCTGTTTGGAAGCGTGCGGTTTGCCTGCAGATATGCGGGCGTTGCTCCATTGTGTAACGGCGTATCCCGCACCGGAAAGCGATTACAATACGGCGGTGCTGCAATCCTTGTCGGCACTGTTTAACAGTCCTGTCGGAATTAGCGATCATTCGCTCGATCCTGCTGCCGTTCCGATAGCGGGGTTATTGAGCGGCGCCTCTATTATAGAAAAGCATATTTGCCTTTCCCGCAATGATGCCGGGCTTGATGATCCTGTCGCACTGGAGCCGGCACAGTTTTTGCGGATGTCAAAAACCGTAAGGGAGTTAACCGGTAAATCCGATGAAGATATTTTTAACGCGGCGCAGGCTTACGGCTATTCCAAGGATTTTTTGCGGCGCATTATCGGCGGCGGTGAAAAAAAGCTTGCTGCTGCGGAAAAAGATAATTACGGCAAAACAAACCGTTCGCTGCATTATATAAAAGATTTGCAGAAAGGCACCGTATTGAAAGAGGGTGATGTTGCCGTTTTACGGACGGAAAAGAATTTAACTGCGGGTGAATCTTCTGAGTATTTACGTTACTTTATCGGGGCGGTTTTGCAAAAAGATGTTACCGGAGGTTCCGGCGCTGTGTTTGATGATATTGTAGAAAGGAAGATACCGTAATGTCGGATTATTATGAAACGCTCGGCAGCCTGCTGCGTGATCGGCTCGGGACTGATGATGATCCCTTTGAACAGGCAGTAGAAGGACGGCAGGGTAAATACCGAAGCGCCGGAAACAAAATAGAGCGGCGTGTTCCTAAAAAAAGAACATACACAGAACCTGAACAAAAGGTTGAACCGGTACGTGTGCCTGTTCCCGATGCTTTGACGGAAGATTTTGCCGTTCTACAAGTGCTCCCGGGCGTTCCGCTTGACTATTGCAAAAAAGCATGGAAACACTTATTGAAAAAATATCATCCCGATGTGATTGCCGAAGAATTTGCACGGCAACAAGCCGCGTCCATTGTCCGAAGAATAAACCGTTCGTATAAACGTATCGAAATATGGTTTTTAACCGGTAAGGTACAGGATTATGATAGTTTATGAGCCGTGTACATAACTATTTATTGCCGGCAGTACGGTATCTTTGGATATTTATTTTTCTTCTTCTTTCCCCGTTTAAAACTCTTATCGCAGAAAATATTTTTTATGAATTCGGGCCTAAAACGGATAAGGTTATTGTCTTTACTGCATCGGCAGGGAGTGATAATCAAGCTACGGCTATAACCCTGCAGCTGCAAAAATATGCGCAAAAATTATCCGTTGACGCGCCGGATACCCATATCATCGTCGCTGTTACGAAAAATGATATTTCCGAATTACCGGAAGATGTTCCTGTAAAGCGGTACGAGGGAACTAAGGCGTTAATTCAAACCTTGATCACGTATCCGAATGCTGCCGTATGTCTTATTGCCGCCGATAAATCTGATGGTGCACGGATCATTACGGGAACATCGAAGGGAACAACGCCTGCATGGTTCCTAAAAGCGGTATATACTTCTTTGGAACAAAAAAATATTCCGGTTGACTTTTATACCAACGCCGTTGTGTTTCATCGTCTCGGGTGGCTGCCTGATGATCCTGCTTTACGGCTTTATAATGAGGCGAATATCCCTGCAATAAAAATAGAAACCGGTGCGGATTTGCCGGATTTTTTCTCTTTAGTTGCGCCTGCCGTTATTCAAGATATGAGTAATGAATGGGATACTCACTATTTTGTTTTAAAGCTGCATAAAAAACCGGTTATCATCAACGAACAGCATATCGTTATCACGCTTATTGTATCGTCAATTATATTTCTGTTATGGTTGATGTTTTTTAGCTTTTTATTCGGAAAAAAACGGGATCAACACGTAAGAGATTTATTTAAGCTGTGGTGGATGCCGGGTTATTTTTTCTTGGTAAATTGGCTCAGTTTTTTCCTAGGTTCCAAGATAACGGAAGTGCTTTTTTATCTGCGTTTTGGGGCTATGGGAGAACTGAGTGCGTTTCCCTTAACGGCGCTATTGATTAAATATGTATTTGCGCTGTTTTTTATGTTTACCGTTACTGCATTTAATAAATTTATTCCGCTTCCGGCCAATCGTTTTATTTACGGATTTATTGCTCATGCCGTTTGTTTGTTGAATATTTTTATTTTTTCATTTATCAATCTTTCGTTTTCGATCATCTTTATGCTGATCTATTTTGTTTCGTTAGCGGCTTATCATTTTAAAAATATCGTACTGCAAATTATATTTATTGTGTGTCTTTTTTTACCGCTTATGCCGTTTGTGATGCATATTATTCTTTATCGCGAGTATATGTTTCATATCATATTTTTTATCAACCTTGCATCAGCCTGTATTTTTGTTCCGTTTGACCTGTTTTTAATCAGGCTTGGTCTTAGTATTGATAAGAAAAGAAAAATTACTAAACCGTTTTTTAAGATACCGATTCAATGTAAGGTTATGGGCGGGCTGTTTATTGTGTTAGCGCTTTGGGTATTTATTATGCCGACAACGAGGAACACCGTTCATAATCGCTGGATGTTAATTCAACACCTTAACGGTGATGAAAGCAGTGTTGTAAAAAAATATATCGATTCTCCGACGGAAGAAAAGATAATGGATTATACCCGCGGCAATACACAGGGTTCAGCGGAAAATGCGGATAGTTTTTTAACTGTTCATACCTCATTTGAAAATTACTTTGAGCGTAGCATCGGGACTATTACCATTGATTCGCCGTTAAAAATTGAAGCTTTTTCCGTAACATTGAGCGCACTGAATGATATTGCAATTTTTGAATCCGATGTTCGATTTGAACAAAATGCTTCCGGGGATACGGCAACGTTTGTGTCTTCTCCTCGTCCGGGTTTTCCTGTTATTATTCATTTTTCCGGTAAAAAGGATGCTGCGCTTACACTTTCGGTTGTGGTGTGGTCAAATGATAATCCGTTTGAAATAAAGTTGCCTGTCGATAATTCCAAAGATGCTGCCGGTAAAACGGAAGCGATACCGTTCCTCTTAAAGATAGAGAAAACGCTGCATATTACGGCACAAGATAAGGGGTAAATAGCGTTGCA
>NZ_CALHGC010000034.1 GCF_938029485.1 uncultured Treponema sp.
TAATATACCCATTTTGTTTATTCATGTCAAGTTCTCCTGAATGATTTTTGTATTATATACTACAGTTAACAAAACCGTCAACGTATTATCCGGCTATTTCTCTTAAATCAATTTATTTTTTTGCGCTGCGGCATAGAGTTTTGAATTCCACACATTGCGGAAAATAAATTTATCCCGCACACTGTTTTCCGTCATCGTCTCCGTACAGTTTTGCAGTGCTTTAAATGAACGGCTTAAATATCCGTTTGCACTATCGGATGTATTTCCTTCTTTACGGAGAAGCGCATCGTAACAAAGATACGAGTATATGGAAGCGTACATATCATGATTTTTAAGCGCATCCCGTGCGGTATCTTCAAGCTGTTGAATATATGTTTGGGCAGAATCCTCCGACGCACTGAACGCAAGCCGGAAACGGTAATAGCTATCCATCGCGGTATAAAACACCTGTACCGCCGGCTTACCGTAAAGATGTCCCCACACCAACTCTTCCGCAAGAGCAAAACCGCTTTGATACGGCTCAACCGCGGCGGTAAATGTTTCGGACATAGCCTGTATCTGCTCACGCCCGTCACGAAGAATAGGAGCCAATAAAAATGCTTCAATTAAAAACAAATGGGCGTCGGGTGATTTATCGAGGTTTGCAATAAGTATCGGCTGCGCCTTACCTGCTTGACCCTTTTGGGATAATGCCCTTGCATACCAAATTTTGCAAAGAGGTACCCACTCCTGAAAGTGAGCCGAAGCTGCATTTTCCGCCTCTTGAAATAAAAGTTCCGCTTTGCTGTAATCCCCTAATTGCAATGCAGTTCTCCCTTGCATGAACAGACACGGTATCTTTTTCGGCTGTTCAAAATAACCTTCCGCTGTCTGTAATAAGCTGTCTAAACAATTTGAGGCGGCACGTAAATTATTCTGCAAAAAATAACTGATGCTCAGGTTGAGCAATGCTTCGCAGATAAAACTACTGTCTTTAAGGGATTCGGCAATATCAAATGCATATTGAAAATATGTTACGGCATCTTCTATTTTATTTTGCGATAGGTACAAAAAAGCAACGCAAGAAAGTGCCCTGTATTCACCTGCGGGGAACGCATACGTTTGAACAGAGCTAACCGCTTTTTTGACCGCATAAACCGCTTCATTAATATTTTTTTGTTTACTGATTTTTAATGCTTTTTGATAACTTTCAAGAGCAGAGAAGAAAACCGTAGATTTAAAGGGACTGATATCAATCTGAGGAATTTCCTTATCCGAGTATTTGTGGAAAAAATGATGCAGCATAAATTGATCTTCCGGAACAAATTGGAGCGTATCAAAAACTTCTTTCAGGTTTTCATCAGGGCAAAGCATTCCTTTTTTGTATTTATCCCATAAGAAATCCGCTATAAAGAGTTTTATCTTATCTTTTTCGCTTCCAAGCCGTTGCTCTAATCGATCGATCGCATATACACTTGCCGAATACATATCGTTTTTTACCTCGGTAATACCGGCTGCATACATCCATTCATATAAACTTGTGATAAACGAGGCGCTTTTATGCAGCGAAAGAAAAAAGTCTTGCATTTCATCTTCAAATATAAACAAGGACGCGTATACCGTAAGGTATGCAAGTTGTAAAAAATCAACCGACAATTCGCCAAGGTTCACCGATTTTTCCGGCATAAACTCGATATGAGCGGTAATAGGAAGTATCTTACACAACCGTTCCGCATCCTCGGTTTTCTTTCCGGTATGTACAATTATCAATTCGCCGGCATCATAGCTTGTTGTAAATACACGAAAGTAGAATTTTGTATATAACAAGAACGCATCGATAAAATAATCGGGATAGCCGGAGCAAAACCGATTCCGACGGAAATAATACTGCACTTGTTTTACTTCGTCGTATTGTGTTTTTTCGTCTTTTGAAAGTCCCGCCGCTATTACTTGGTCGGTCAGCGGATGTAACAACATAAAATGATACAGTGCATGTATCCACGTAACGGCATCGGACAGATAGATGCAGTAAGAGGGCTTTTTCGTTTGGGACGTAACCGTTTTCGGTATAAGAAAACCGGCGCAATAATAGAGCTTGATGGCGGCTGCATATTCAAAACGGATATAGGAGTGCAAAAGTTGTTCCGCTTGCGGAGAGGCAAAAAAACTACGGCTCGGTACCGGCAGCATTTTATACGCGGTAAAATGATCCGTAATAAAATCTTCCGAGTCGGTATCTTCGCAGCAGTCAATAATGATCCGATAGTCTACCAGCCGTCTTTTATATACGCGCAGCAAATCGGCTAAGTTTTGTAAAAACAAATAAGCGGAAAACATCGGAGCGATTTCATTACTGCTGAAGCAATAAATTGAAGCGCACGAAATTTTAAATGAAGACGCTCCGTTTGCTTCGGATGACTCCGTTACGGCATCGAATAATTTTTGTATTTCAAACGGAGCAATTCGCAAGAGCTGCCGTTCATAAGGAATTTCAAAATAGATACAGAGCATAACAACCTCGTTTCCACACTATATATCGGTTTTTTTTCAAAAAACTCATTAAATTTCAAGCCATTTTTGAATGAATGCTCTATATAGTAAGTACAATATTAAAAGAGACCGGCGCCGCGGCGAGCGGGAATTCGGTACTCTGATTTTAGGAGGCAGGTTATGCACAATTTGAATTCGTTGATTATTGAGGGAAATGTGGTTCGCGATCCCGTGGTAAAGGCAACGCCTAAAGGCACCCCGCTCTGTATGTTCTCTATTGCTTCAAACCGTTTTTTTAAGCAGGAAGATCAAACGACACAGGAAACTTCGTTTTTTGATGTGGAAACATGGGCACGTTTAGCGGAACTCTGCGGAGAAAATTGCACAAAAGGCCGCGGCGTACGAGTTGTCGGACGTTTAAAGCAAGACCGCTGGGTAGGTACCGACGGCAAACACTACAGCAAGATTAAAGTAGTAGCCGAACATATCGAGTTTAAGCCTCAGTTCAAAAATGGGAAACAACATACCGATGCGTTAGACGATATGCATAAAGAACCCATAACGGAAAAAGAGGCTGTCCCTGCTTTCTAAAAAAATGCCGGTGTTTCCGAGCATGAAAACACCGGCAGCCGGTACGGGGAAGATATTATTTGGTACGCTGATTTTTGATTTGTTCGATCGCGTAATCCATGGCTTGATTAAAAAAGTCTTGCGGCGGTTCTTTGATAAATCCGCTATCCATAAGCTGCTGGGTCAGCGCTCTGCTTTCGGCAATTTCGGCCTTAGCCCGTTTAAATGCTTCCTCCCATGTAATGGTGATACGGGCAAGGCCTTCTTTTATTGCCTGCATTGCGACATCGGCCGCTTCGACGGCAAAGACATCCTCATCATCCATCTTTACCACAATGTTTTCGGGAGCAATTCCTTTTTTCTCCGAATAGTCGGCAATGGAATGCGCACAGCGGATAGCCATACCGTCGGAAATTTTCCGTGCACGAACAAGCAGCGCTCCTTTCAAGATGCCGGGGAAGCAAACGGAGTTATTGATCTGGTTCGGAAAGTCTCCGCGTCCGGTACCGGTGATAAAGGCGCCGGCGGCTTTGGCATCATGCGGCCAAATTTCCGGGACGGGATTCGCACAGGTAAACACGATGGGTTTGTCGCCCATAGATGCAATTTGCTCTTTGGTTACCGTGTTGGGTCCCGGCTTAGACAGGGCGATTAGGACATCGGCGCCTTTCAGCGCTTCGTTAAAGTCATTGATTCGCTTGGGGTTTGTCGCTTGGCACAGCTCCCACTTACGGTAATAGCGTGCGTCGGCTTTAATGTCCTCGCGGCCTGCATGGAGCGCGCCTTGAGAGTCGCAAACAATCATCTTCGCGGGATCTCCGCCATCCTGCAGGATGAGGCGTGCAATCGTCGTGTTGGAAGCGCCGGCGCCGAGCAGCACGATGCGGCAATCTCCGATTTTTTTACCCGCCAGTTTCAGCGCATTGAGTAAACCGGCAAGCGTAATACAGGCCGTCCCTTGGGCATCATCGTGCCAAACGGGAATATCGCATTCTTCCCGCAGCGTATCCAGAACTTTAAAGCAGTCCGGCTGCTGAATATCTTCCAGATTAACTGCGCCGACGCTTGGTTCCAGCATCTTCACAAAGTCGATAATCTTATCGGGGCAATGTTTACCGGCAGGGAAGTTGTATTTCTTTTCTTCATTTGGTTTAACGTAAGAATCGATGCAGATGGGATAGGCGTCCACGCCGCCTAAATACTTCATCAACATACATTTACCTTCCATAACGCCGAGGCCGCCGGAAGGAGAACAATCTCCGTCCCCCAGTACGCGGGTGGAATCGCTGACAACGGCTACGAGGTTTCCTCGGTTGGAAAGCATAAAGGAGCTGTCGTGATTATCGCGGATGCCGGTAGAAACGGCGGATACGCCCGGCGTGTACCAGACGTTAAACCAATTAAATCCGTAAATCCCGCATTTGGGAACGGTTTGCAGCTTGCCGCCGTAAAACTCGTGCGTTAAAAGCGAAAGCTTTTTTAAAAAAAGCGTTTTTGCCGCCGCTTTTTCATTTTCCGTAAAATCGGAAGGGAAGTGTTCCGTAATAGACTGTAAATCTTTATTGATAGTTTTCATTCTATAAGTGTATCACGCTTATACTCACTCCGCAAGGTATCCAGCTCCAACAGAGCATCGACTAAAAAGCGGTTGAGGAACATGAGGCCTTCTTCCGTAAGATATACGCAGTTAGGTTCGATGCGGCACTGCCCGTGTTTTTCCCAGCGGCTGATCGTTTCTCCGATAAAGGCGGTAATATCCGCACCGAATCTCCGGACAAAGGCCGCACGGTTAATCCCTTCTGCAAGCCGAAAGCCCATCAGTAAAACTTCTTCCAAAAAGGTATTCCGGCCGATATGTTCGCACGGATATACCAAAGCGCGGCCGGCTGCGGTCATCCATTTGCCGATACCTTTTATCCCTTCAAACCGTTCCGCTGCGATAAAGCGTCCATTGCAATCTTCATCTATCAAAGTGCCGCACGCAGCAGGGCCGATTCCGGCATACGGTTCCATATTCCAATAGATTTGGTTGTGAACGGAACGGTACTTATCCCGATACGAAAAATTCGACACTTCATACCGGACGTATCCGTTTGCAGCTAAGAGCGCGGCGTTCTCCCGTAAAAGCCCGGAAATAAAATCTTCGCGGGTGTCGGGAAGCGACTCTTCGCTGCAAAGTCCGTAGAGGGAGAGATGTTCGATTCGATAGTCTATCAGCCGCCGGATATCGTCGGCAAGACTTTCCGCGCTCTGGCCTGTCAATCCTGCAATTAAATCGCAGGAAAGCCCCCCCTGCCATCGGCGTTTTATCGTCTCCAAAGCTGCTATCGTTTTTTCCCTTGAACCGCGCCGCCCGTTTACGGCCAGTACATCGTTATCAAAGGTTTGTACGCCGATGGAAAGCCTGCTAATTCCACCTCCGCTGCAGGCTGCAAGCCATTCTTCGTGAATATCTTCGGGATTTGCCTCTATTGTAAATTCTTCAATCGGCAGTGTCTGTCCTTCACGGATACCGGTTGCGAGGGTGCGGATATCATCGGGGTGCAGCAGCGAAGGCGTTCCTCCGCCGATATAGACGGTTTTCCATGCTTCAACCGCATAGCGTTCTTTAAAATAATGAACATCCTGCAGCAACCGTTCGATAAAGCGAGGATTAGGATGATACGGGCGAAAGTCTGCCTTTTGTGTTATCGAGTAAAAATCACAATAGCGGCATTTTTGTGTACAAAAAGGAATATGAATGTAAAGACCGGACGGTTTCACTGTTTCAGCTTAAAAAACCGAAATATGAGAAAACGGCCAATACCGCATCAATATGCGCCCCTTGATTTGTGTTGCCGCCTGCAACGGCCCCCAGAGGCGGGAATCGCTTGAGGCAATCCGGTTGTCGCACAGCACAAAGTATTCCCCCTCCTTGAGCGCCGTTTCGGGATAAGAGCCGGAGAACGGCAGTGAGGTATCCCAATTTTCCGGAAGGTTTTCGATTTTAACGTTATAGTCGTTGTCGGTCACTTCAAACTCGGTTAAAAAATGTCCGCCGTCTTTTGTTTTAATATGCAGCACAAACGCTTCCATATATACCGTATCACCGGGAATGCCGACAACGCGCCGGACAAAAGGCTTTGCTTGCGCCGGTTGATTGGCGGCAAACGGATTAATCAGCTGGAAAGTAACGAATGCAATGATTTTTTGCACTGTTTTTTTTAAGAAATTTTGATGCGGTCTTGTAATCGGTTCCACCATTACGAGTGTACCACGCTCAATATCTTTTTGACTGGAATAAAAAGGTGCGGTGATAATCATGTCGCCGGAGAAAATAGACGGCTGCATCGTATCCGCTTGAATGCGGTACGTCGTGATAATATATGAGCTTATAAGCTGGTATAAAATAAAAATTAAGAAAATAATAAAAGCGGTGCGGAGAATTTTAAACCGCTTTTCCCGCCGTTCCGTATATGAAGTAAATTTGTACCGTTGAAAAAACATAAAAAACCTATTTTACCGGTGATGCCGCATATTTGAAGAATGATATCGGAATACCTTTTGTAAATACAGTACCATTTTGTCTCTACGTTGACAAGTATTTTCAGATGAATATAATGAATTTGATGGACGGAGAGCCGATAAAAATTATCGCAAAGAACAAAAAAGCGCATTTTGACTATTCTATTGAAGAAACTATGGAATGCGGGATTGCGCTGCAAGGTACCGAAATAAAATCGGTGCGGGACGGACGGATTTCATTTCCCGACTCGTTTGCCGAAATTATACGGGATGAGGTATGGCTGAAGAATTTTCATATTTCGGAATATGTGTATTCTTCGATATTTAACCATGATCCCGACCGTCCTAAAAAACTGCTGCTGCATAAAGATGAAATTAAACGGTTAACACGAAAAACGGAAGAAAAAGGCTATACACTTATTCCGCTTGAATTTTACTTAAAACGGGGACGGATTAAGGTTATGCTCGGCATCTGTAAAGGGAAAAAGCTGTTTGATAAACGAGCCGACATAAAGGAGCGGGATATTAAACGGGATATGCAACGGGAATTGTACCTAAAGAACAGGTGATAATAAGCATGAAACACGGAAGAAAAACGACAGTATACATAGCTCTCCTGCTGCTTATCAGCCTGCCGCCGGCGCTTTCGGCGCTGCCGGGCGTTGCCGTCTATCAGTTACAAGCGCCGGTATTGCCCGAACAAACCGTTCAAACGGTCGATAATCTTGTCTTTTCCTTTATAAAAGAACTGAAAACATATACCATATTTGATTTGCGTAAGGATCCCGTGCCGGTAGATTTTCCGCAAGACAGAGCTATTGACTACATTTTTTTCGGCGCATTGGAAGAGGTACCGGAAGGAATTAAACTTGAACTCGTTTTGAAAGGACGAACAGAGCAGCTGACGCGAATCATTTCAAAAGTATACGATAATATTAACAAGATTCTCCTTGATTCCCGACTGTTAGTGTTCAACCTCTTTGACTTTTCGGTTCCATTGGAACAACTTGCACGTTCCATGCCGCAAACCGAACAGAGTACGGAGTTCGGATACATCGAAACCGTCGATTCGCTTGCCGGTTCATGGAAGGGGGAACCGGGACTCGACCGTGTGATGATCTTGCGCGGCGGCCGCGGAATGGCGGTATTTTCAAGCGGTGTGTCCGTCTCGCTCGATTTAAAAATTGATAACGGATACTTGCTGGTAACGCAAAAGGGAAGTTTACAGCCTCGGCAGTTTCTCAATTTACCCGATGAGATTGCCCGTCAAGCAGTGCAAAAAACCAATCCTCCGCAGTGGCGTTTTTTGGTATCCCCCGATAAAAAAATTCTTTCAGGCACAAAGGTTGATGCGCAGATTCAGTACAATGAAACGGCTATTATCAACGTTGAATACGATACCGCAACGGTAGAATGGCTGCGCGACTAAGCTCTCATGCATTACGAAGATGAAGCGGAGGAACGAGTATACCGCCGCCTTAATGCCGATAAAATTGCAGGCTATCTTGAAGAAACCGGCAGCTTTGCGTCTTTTTTTGACCGTTATGAAGAACGCCCGTCACAGCTCGATCTGATCCGTGCAATAACCCATTGCTTTAACGACAGCGCTATCGGTGTTTTTGAAGCGGGAACCGGCGTCGGAAAGAGTTTAGCATACTTGCTGCCCGCCTTTGAATGGGCGCTTGCCAACAAAGTCCGCATTGTTATCTCAACCGGCACCATCAATTTACAACATCAGCTCATCGATAAAGATGTTCCCGACGCCTTAAAAATACTCGGTGTATGCGGCGAACAATCGGAACAGCCGCAGGCGGTGCTCATTAAGGGGCGGCAGAATTACCTCTGTTTGCGGCGGCTCATGCAGACGATACGGGAGCCGGATCTTTTTAGCCAAGAGGCGGAAGAGCTGGCAGCTATTCAAAAATGGGCGCAAACATCCCAAGACGGCGCCCGCTCTTCACTCCCGTTTATGCCCGCCGCAGGACTGTGGTCAAAGATTTGCTCCGAATCGGATAACTGCCTTGGGCAGCGCTGCCCTTTTTATACCGACTGTTTTGTGATGAAGCTGCGCAAAAAGGCGGAAAAGGCGGCGCTCTTAATTGTCAATCACCATCTGCTCTTTGCCGACCTTGCCAGCAGAAAGGAAGGCGCCGGTTATGCTTCGACCGCTGTCCTGCCGCCGTTTAACGCAATCATCTTTGACGAGGCTCATACGATTGAAGAGGCTGCAAGCGGATTTTTTTCGCGTACCTTTTCCCGCTATGATTTAAGCCGCTGCATTACAACGCTTTCCCGCACTAAAAAAGGAAAAGCCGCCGGCTGCCTCGAAAAAATTACCGCGGTTTCAACTAAAGCCGAGTTGATGCCTGCTATTATCGCAGCTCTTGCAAAAATGCAAGCATCGTATTCCGCACTGGAGACGCGGGCGCTTTCGTTTTGCGGGACTGCCGGCAGCCTCGGTTTTACTCAGGTACCGGCATCCAAAACGGCGGCTTTGCTTACCGCCTGCAAGGATTTTTACGCGGAGCTGAATATCCTCAATGTCAAGCTCGCGGCGCTGATTACCAATGCCGAACCGGATGAAGGTTCCCCGTATGAAGAAGCGGTGCGGGAAGGCTCGCTTGCGCTGCACCGGCTGCAGGATATTTCCGAAACGCTCGAAAACTTTTTCCGCTGGAAGGAGCTGCCGGACTTCGTTTTTTGGATAGAAAAGTATCAAAGTTCTGCAGGGGAAGTGCCGTACTTCAATCAAACACCGGTGGATATGTCGGGGCTGCTCAGGCAGGCGGTATTCACCCCCTTCGATACCGTCATTGCGCTTTCCGCAACGCTGAAAATCGGCACAAGCTTTTCGTATTGGCTCGGCAGGGTCGGTTTGCATCCTTTTTCCGACAAACCGGTACGCACCGGCGCCTTTGAATCTCCTTTCCCGTACGATAAAAATGTGCTCTTGAATATCCCGACCGATGCGCCGGCTCCCGACGACGAGCAGTTTCAGCAATTCGTAAATATCGCCGTTACCAAATTGATCGAAATGACCGGAGGAAAAACGCTTGTCCTGTTTACCTCTTACGAGTCGTTAAAACAAACCTGTGCGTACGCCCGCAAGCAGCTGCCCGATATGGAGCTTTTGCAGCAGGGAGAAGATGACCGCAGCCGCCTCTTACAAACCTTTAAAGAACATATCGATAGCAGCCTGTTTGCAACCGCCTCGTTTTGGGCGGGAATCGACGTACCGGGGGAGGCGCTCAGCCATGTTATTTTAGTCAAGCTGCCCTTTGCCGTTCCGAGCGCCCCGCTTTTCCGCGCCCGTGCCGATGCCATCGAAAAAAGAGGCGGCAGCTCGTTTATGCAGCTGAGCGTCCCCGAAGCGGTTGTACAATTCCGGCAGGGCTTCGGCCGCCTGATGCGCTCGCAAACCGACCGCGGCATTGTAACGCTGCTCGACAAGCGGGCGCTTGTTAAACAGTACGGGAGAATTTTTATCGACAGTATTCCCAAAACCAAGCAATGCTTTGCATCTTTAGAAGAAATAGTCTATACTGTCGAAAACTTTTTGTATTGACAGGGACTTTATGCTTGGTATTTTTTGTATTATATGCTGCATCACCGCTTTAGCCGGATGGGCGTTATTGGACCGTATCGCCTATACCGTGTACCGGCCGTGGTGTAAAAAAATCAATGCACATATTTCAACCGTTGTCGCTCACCGTATCTTTTCGATTCTTTCCGCTTATCTTAATTTCCATTTTAGAGGTGATTACGCTCTTGTGCCGCAGCTGCCTGCACAGTATTTATTGATTTCCAACCATCAAAGTTTATTGGATATTGTGGTGTATATGAACTACCTCGGCGGGAAACGGGTACGGTTTGTCGCAAAGAAAGAACTTGCAGACCATGTACCGTTAGTTTCCGTTATGCTGAAAAGCGACGAGCATTGCCTTGTACGGCGTACCGGTAGTCCCAGTCAGGCGATGCAGGCAATGGATTCGTTTGCTCAACGGGTGGTGCGTAATAATTGGATACCTATTCTCTTTCCTGAAGGTACCCGCTCAAAGAACGGCGAAGTCGGAACTTTTCATTCGGCCGGTTTCCGGCGGTTTTTATCCAAGGTGCCTATGCCGGTAGTTGTTGCTGCGGTTGACGGCGGGTGGAATATTTCTTCGATAACACGGATAGCAACAAACTTACGCGGCGGCGCATATCGGGTAAAGATTCTTAAAATATATCCTGCGCCTACTACAAAAGAAGCGCAATTAAAAGTTTTGGAAGAAAGCAAAAAGTTGATACAAGAGCAGCTTAGACTCTGGCGACAGTAGTAAAGTTTGCATTTTATATTCCGATAAAAGTATGGAAGCGTTTTACGGATTTCTTACGCGCAGGAGTTGTTATGCGAAAATTTTATATGATAGTTATCACGGCTGCCTTTGCTGCTGCCGTTTATGCAGGAGATATTGCGAACTTTGTTAATTTAGGCTTTTCTGCCGACGGAAGCAAGTTTGCTTTCGGCCAATACGGTTTACAGGATAAAACCTACCGCGCGTATGCCGAAATTTATGCCGTCGATATCGCTGCCAATACCTTTCTTCCCAACGGTATTTTTAGAACATCTCCTTCGAAGCAGACGGAAGGCAAAGAAAGTAAATCGACCTTCCTCGCACTGCAAAATAGAGCACAGGTTTCGCTGAGTAAATGGGACATTTCAGAAACCCGGCAAGGACGGGTACTTTATGCTCAGACCGAATCGACGGAAGGAAATCAAACACTGTTTTTCCGCGACTTTCAAACAAGCGATGAGTACACGGTTGTGCTGAATATGACTCAAAAATCGAAAACGGAAAGTTCATTCTATCTAACAGTAGAGAAAACAAAACCGAACGGAACTAAGGTAAAAAAAGAAGTCGGACGTCCCGATTACGGCAGAAGCGGTGTTAAAAATTATGTGGTTAAAAAAATACTGATGGACGATGCCTCCCGGGCTATCATTTTTATCATTGAAAAAAAAGAATATTCCGCCGCA
>NZ_CALHGC010000035.1 GCF_938029485.1 uncultured Treponema sp.
GAAGCAAAATCTTTCCGTATTCTTCGGAATCGATATCGACGGAAGAAGGAATAAAAACCGAAATACCGCCGAGCAAATCCGTCAAATGCATAAAGTCGGTCAACGAACAGACAATATAGAACGGAATGTCAACACCGGTCAGTTTTTCAATTTCTTCTTTATAAACCGCCGCGCCCTTTTCCGTATAGAGCGAACCGATGCCGCCGGTACGTCCAAGTTGAGGTAAAATCAAGCCGATATTCGCAGGAATATCGAACATTGCAGCGCGCCGTGTTTGCGAATAGTGCGCGATAATATTCGTAGAAATAGGGACATTATCATTTTCGATGATAAACAGCACCTTGAGCACATTATCCTCGGAAAGGGACGTGCTGATAGGATCGACATTGAGATTCCGTGCCACAATCACCCCCGAAGGAATGAGCATCGCTAAGATGAGCAATAAAAAGATGATGTTTTTTCCCTCTTTCAATTCCTTGCCTCCCGATGGGTCGTTTTCGTCTGCCTCTCTTTTAAAAACCGATATGTTTTATATGTACATGCCTGCACTGTTTGTCCTTTTGACTCCACAAAGCCGATAACCTCTTTCAGCACTTCAAGAAAAAGCTCATCAAGCGTCAGCTTCGCAACCTTTTCCCGTAAGTAACCGCAATTTTCCCGGCCGGGTTCAATTTTATCTGCAATATAGATAATCCGCCCCAGCGCATCAAACTTCGCAGAAGCGGAGGTATGATAGCGTACCGCATTTAAAAGCGATTTTTTATGAATGCCGTAATACTCCTGCAATACAACCGCTGCCGCCCGTCCGTGCAGCAGCTCGGAATTTGCCGCTTCATCAGGAGTAACGGGATGACCGTCCGTCCGTACCGTGCGGAGTAGAAAGCCGATGGGCTTTTCTTTGCACATATCGTGGGAAATACCGGCAAGGTAGCAAAGCCGCTGCAGCCTGTGTCCGTAACCATACCGGCGGGCAAGGTCTTCCGCATAAGAAGCAACCCTGCATGAATGCTCATAGCGGCGATCGGAAAGGTTGCGGCGGGCATCGTTATTCAGTGCGGCGATGAGTTTTTCAATACGGATATCATTCATAGAGCTTGTGTTCTTTAATATACGAGTATACGGCGGAAGGTACAAGATAGCGCCAGCTCTTTTTTTCTTGTATTGCTGCCCGTATTCCGCTTGAAGAAACGGGCAGCAAGGCGTTATCTACCCTCAAATGAGGAAACTTGTCTGCAGAAGCAGCCTGTTCCGTCGAATACCGGTCTATAATGCGGTTTCCTACTATTATATCGGCATAATCGGGTATATGTTCCGCTTCACGCCAGCCGCTAAAGCCTTCCAGCAAATCATCGCCGATAATCAACCCGATTTTTCCTTCACACTGAGGAAATTTTTTCTTTAGGAATTTTAACGTATCGATGGTATACGAAACACCTTGCCGCTGTATCTCGCAGGGTTCACAGTAGAAAGCCGGATTATCGGCGATTGCGAGTTTTACCATTGCGAATCTGTCCTCGGCGGTGCAGCCGGAGTGTCCGTCTTTAAAGGGTGATAAGAATGCGGGGACAAAGGCCACGGTGTCGTATCCGTAACGGAGAGCAACCGCATCGGCAAGCATCAAATGGCCGATATGAATAGGATTGTAAGATCCGCCCAATACGGCGAGCCTCATTTTTTACCCTTCCGCTTGCGGCTTAAACTCACCGTCGCGCCGAAACCTTCCTGCTGCACATAGACGGGGTCTTCCAATTCCGCATACATAAAGCTATTGTCTGCCGCAGCCGGCACGATAGTCTTTTGTACACCGCCGGCGGCGTTAAAATGGTTGCTTCCGGCAGCGCTATCGAAATCAAACAGAGCGCCTGCAGCCGTATCTGCCGGTAAACCTTCGGCCGTCCAGTCATCACCGGATGCTGCGTTGCCGAGTGTAGTGTTATCGAATGCGGCATCGTACACGGATTCACCGGAGATGCTCTCCGCCGCTGCTTCGGCATTCTTGCCTGCACTTGCAGCCGCGAGTTCTTCTACCAGCGCAACAAATGTATCGCGTACCTCGTCTAAGCCCCAGCGGTTAAACACCGAAATACCGAGCACGGGCACATCGGCCAGTTTTTCCCGCAATGTTTTAAGCCGCTCTTTTGTTCCCTCAAGATCGAGCTTGGTTGCGATAATCACTCGTTTTTTAGCAGCCAATTCTTCCGAATAGGCTGCAAGTTCGCCGCAGAGGGTATCGTACGCGGTTAAATAATTCTCATCGGAAAGGTCGATCAAAAAGGCCAAACCCGCCGTCCGCGAAATATGCTTTAAGAACCGAATACCGAGGCCGACTCCCTCCGAAGCGCCCTCCAATATCCCCGGTATATCCGCGATGATAATATCCTGCTCATCATCGATGCGGAGTACGCCGAGGTTCGGTATTTTGGTGGTAAACGGATAGGGCGCAATCTTAGGGCGGGCATTGGTAAAGTAATCCAGCAGAGAGGACTTACCGGCATTGGGAAAACCGACAAGTCCGATATCGGCGATAATATTCAGCTCAATTTTAAGCCGGCGGGTTTTGCCCTCCTGTCCCGGCAAAGCGGTGCGCGGCGCTTGATTGGTGGAGGTTTTAAAATGACAATTTCCCCAGCCGCCGTTACCGCCGGTCAAGAAAGGAATAAGCCCCTCCGTCCGGTCGCCGAAATCGTAGACAAGCTCATCGGTATCGGCATCTTTAATAATGCAGCCAGGCGGGAGCGGAATAATACAGTCGGCGCCTTTCGCACCGAATCGTTTTGAACCTTGCCCATCCAAGCCGTTTTTAGCCCGGAATACCCGCTTATGGCGTAAATGCACAAGCGTGCGCATATTCCGTTTAATCTCAAACAGCACATCGCCGCCGCGCCCGCCGTCGCCGCCTGCCGGGCCGCCCTTAGGCACGTATTTTTCCCGCCGGAACGCAATACAGCCATTCCCGCCTTTTCCCGATGAAACTTCGATTAAAGCTTCATCCGCAAATTGAATCATCGCCTCGTTTCCTTCTCGAAAAAAAAGCCGGCATTAGAGCCGGCTTACAAAAGGTACCCTCTAAAAAATTCAATTTTCAGAGGGTCTCAATATTATTGCGGAATTAACCGCTCGTCCATCCCTACGCTTGCGTTACAGATGCTAAATGTCTGCCATTGCGGTGATGATACACAACCGTACCGTCTACAGTTGCAAATAAGGTATCATCCTTGCCGCGGCCGACATTATCGCCCGGATGGATGGGAGTTCCGCGCTGACGGACTAAAATGGAACCGGCTTTTACCGTCTGTCCGCCGTATACCTTAACGCCCAAATATTTAGGGTTTGAATCTCTTCCGTTTTTTGTACCGCTTCCGCCTCGTTTCCGTGCCATAGTAGCCTCCTCGTATCAGGTAAGCATCTATTTACTTACCGCTGTATCTTTTTGCATTGAACCGCTTGCGGATATTCTTCCTGTAAAGAAGCTATCCCAAGCCATAAAAACTCCGCTGCATACCGTAATTTTTCGCTTTGCGTTTCGTCATAGTTAAGTACCCGAAAAGAAAGCGAACCGCGCCGTTCCGCACTGACATCAGCTTGCACGGAACCGAGCGCCTGTACAGTCGTCCTTAAAAGGATCGTTACGGCTGCACACACAATATCATGTCCTTTAATGCCGCTATTCGCATGGCCGGAAGCTTCAACGGAAAGGAGATGCTCCTTTTCATCAAGCTCCAAAAGGACTTGTATCATTCCGTGCTTAGACCCCGGTAATCGAATTAACCGTTAAATAGGTGTAGTGCTGGCGATGCCCGATTGTGCGGTGATAGTCTTTCTTGCTCTTGTACTTGTATACAATCACCTTCTTATCACGCATACTCTCTTCAACCGTTGCCGAAATTTTCGCGCCCGCAACGTAGGGCGCTCCAACAGACACTTTACCGTCATTGTTAACCAGTAAAACGGTATCGATATCGATAGCCGTTCCCTTCGGTTCGTTGATCTTGTCTACCAGAATCTTTGAACCTTGTTCAGCCTTATACTGTTTGCCTTTATATTCAAAAAGTGCGTACATAAAAACCTCTGTTTACGTTTCCACGGAAAGCATCTATCATTAAATATGATACATAACTCCGCGTATTTTATAGATTTTTGTATGATGATATATGAACGGGTGCATACCATCAAAACTAAACGGTTGATTTCGCAATATAGCATAAAAACCCTTGAGAGGTCAAGCTGTTGATTCAGGGCAACCGCATCAATTTTTGCCTTGCCCGAAAGCGGAAAAATCGGTATCATAGTCAGCATGAAAATTGCAGACGATTGTTTGGTTACGCTTGAGTATACCTTAAAGGATGATGACCAAAAAGTTTTGGATTCATCGGAACAGATGGGACCGCTGGACTATGTTCACGGTTATCGCCAGCTTATTCCCGGCTTGGAAAAAGCCCTTGCAGGACGCGAAGCAGGCGAAAGTTTTTCGCTTACGGTAGCGCCGCAGCAAGCCTACGGCGAAATCGATCCGCGCGCCGTTTTTGAGGTAAGCCGTGCGCAGTTTCCGCCCGACACGCAACTGGAAGTCGGTATGGAATTTGAAACAAGCGGTCATCACGTTGTGATAACCGACATCGACGGCGATATTATCACGCTGGATGCAAACCATCCGCTTGCCGGTAAAACACTGCACTTCGATATAAAGGTTGCCGGTGTGCGGGATGCTACTCCCGAAGAACTTGAAGAGGTTCAGGCATCATTCGCGGGCGGATGCGGAAGCAGCTGCGGAACCGGCGAAGGCGGCTGCGGCGGGTGTTCAGGCTGCCATTAAGTACCGTACGCTATGAATAAAAAACAGGATACGCTGGTGCCGGTTTTCGGCGCCTTGTGTTTTTTCCTTTCAGCTATTGAATTTGTTATTCCCAAACCGCTGCCGTTTTTACGGATAGGTCTCGCAAACGTTCCGTTGATGCTGGCACTCGATGTACTATCGTTCAAGGCTTTTTTATTGCTGGCGGTGATAAAAATTCTGGGGCAGGCGTTTATCAGCGGAACGCTCTTTTCTTATCTTGTCCTATTTTCGGCAGCGGGCACGATCTGGGCTGCACTTACGATGTATGTGCTACACAGAATTCCCCGGAAAGTCTTATCGCTTGCAGGAATCAGTATGGCGGGGGCTTCTGTATCGAACTGCGTGCAGCTGTTTATCGGACGCTTCTTTATCTTCGGAGAAGGTATTCGTTATATGGTGCCCCCGTTCCTCTTTATCGGTGCAGTAACGTCCTTGATTCTCGGTATTTTTTGTGCAAGCTTTGAAGAAGAATCCGAATGGTATGTCCATATACGGGATGCCGATTCTCCGCTTTATATACGGTTACCGGACAATACGAACCCCGTCGCCCATCCGCAGCTTCGATTGATAACCGGCTTTACCTTGCTCACAGCGCTCCTTTTTATCCCCGGCTTACCGGCAAAAACAGTTATTTTTTGCGCCGGATTTGCACTTTGCTTGGCAGAAAAACAAAAAATATATTGGATACCGCTCTGTGTTTCAACGGTGGGGATTGTTCTCTGCCATGTTTTTATTCCGGTAGGGCGAGAGCTTTTCTTAATAGGAAGCTTTCCCATTACAAGCGGAGCGCTGTTGAACGGTTTGGAAAAAGCCGTTGTTCTGCAAGCGATGATCTTTCTTTCGCGGTGGACACTGCAAGTGCGTATCCGGATTCCGGGGTTGCTCGGCATGGCGCTCGAAGAGTCCCTCTATATATTTAAGCAATTACTTGAGTATAAGGATAAGATACGCCCCCGGCATCTTATCACAAGTATTGACGAGCTGTTGCTCGGTCTACCCTTTATTATCAGCAACCCCGACGCAAAACGTTCGTCAAAACTAACGGAGCTTTTACCGGGAGTAAAACCCTTTTAGTCCGCTATTCATGATTGCCCCTGTGTGCTATACTTATCGGCAAATGAATTTTTCTAATTGTAATCTTGATTCTCATCTTTTACAGGGGCTTGAAGAAGCCGGTTATATTGAATGCACGCCTGTTCAAGAGCAGGTGTTTTCCGCAGGAATGGACGGTTCCGATCTTTATGTACAATCCCAAACAGGTACAGGGAAAACGGCTGCGTATCTGGTAACGCTGATGCAGCGGATGCTTGCTGCAGGAACCGAAGACCGCCGCCCCGCTTTGATTCTTGTTCCCACACGGGAACTTGCCGTACAGGTCGAAGAAGAAGCGCTTAAATTAGGTAAACATACGGGGATCCGTGCCGCGAGCTTTTACGGCGGCGTCGGATATCAGCAGCAGGAAGAAGCGCTTAAAAACGGAGTAGACCTTATCATCGGTACCCCCGGCCGCGTTATCGATCTTGAAAAATCAAAAACCATGAAGCTGAAAAATGTCGGCTTTTTAGTCGTTGATGAAGCGGACCGTATGTTCGATATGGGCTTTTATCCTGATCTGCGCAGCCTCCTTTCGGTATTGTCCAAGGCGGAAGAGCGGCAAACGATGCTGTTCAGCGCGACCTTAAATACGTGGGTAAAAAATCTTGCGTGGGAATACACCATCGATGCAAAAGAGATCACCATCGATGCGGATAATGTGACGGTTGATGAAATCAATCAGAAGCTGTTCCACGTGGCTGCGGAGCAAAAGATGTCCCTGCTACTCGGTATCTTGCGTAACGAAAAACCGGAGAATGCCATCATCTTCTGCAACACCAAAAAGACAACGGAGATCGTTGCAAAACGGCTGCGCATTAACGGCTACGCAACGGAGTTTCTCATCGGCGATTTGCCCCAACCGAAGCGGCTGCATATTATCGATTCGTTTAAGGCGGGTAAACTCAGCTGTTTGGTTGCAACCGATGTTGCGGCGCGGGGAATCGATATCAATGACCTCGCAATGGTTATCAACTACGACCTTCCGAATGAGGCGGAGAACTATGTACACCGAATCGGCAGAACGGCGCGGGCGGGAAAGACCGGCGCTGCGTACAGCCTCTGCTCGGAACAGGATGTGTACAATCTTCCTGATATCGAAAAATATATAGAAGCAAAGATACCGGTTGTTATCCCCGGCGAAGAAGATTTTGAAAAAGACTGCAGCGCCGATCAATATATCAGACTTGACCGCGATTCCGTTGACGAAGAACGATCCGGCGGACGGTTCGGACGCAAACCGCGCCCAGGCGAAAAATCGAGGCGGGAAGAGAGAGACTCCCGGCGCGGTGCTAAAACAGCGAAACCTGCTTCCCGGCTTGCCGATTCAAAGCGCAAAAAGAAAGGTGCACAGGGAGAAGACAAAACCGATAGAAAATCTGCCGACTCACTCGGCGGCTTGAGCTTTGAAGAGCGGATGGCATACTACAAAAAACAGTACGGAAAAAAACTTGCCTCACAGGAGAGCGCCGCTCTTGCGGATACCAACAAGGGTACCGAAAGCGCCAAAGAAAGCCGCAATGCTCAGTCTCCTGCCGACAAGAAAGGAAAGGCGGGAGCCCCAGCAAACCGCACTAAAAACCGGCAAGGGCAGCCTGAGAAAAAGCGGCGCAAGGGTGATAAATACGTTCCGTCCCAAACGGGCGATACACGGCAGGGAGCAAAGCAAAAGAGACGGCAGAACCAAGACCGAATGCCGGAACAGCGGAGCCGAACCGGAAAGGTGCCGGTACACTCTTCGGCACAAACTCAGCCGGTAAAACAAAAAACGGGCATATTCGGTATGCTGAAAAAACTGTTTACCGGAAAGTAAGGAGGAATACGTTATGGATGCAGTAAAACGCTTTTTTAAATACATTGCAGTCGATACTAAATCGAATGAAGATAATCCCGAATGCCCCAGCACCAAGGGACAGCTGGAGCTTGGAAAGATGTTGGTGCAGGAATTGCACGAGCTGGGCGTAGCCGATGCCGAACAGGATGCGCACGGATATGTCTACGGAACAATCCCTGCCAACACCGATAAAAAAGCGCCGGTTATCGGATTTATTGCACACATGGATACCGCGCCCGACTTGGACGGAAAATGTGTCAACCCGCAGATTGTGCACTATAAAGGCGGCGATATTAAACTGAACGAAACCTATTCGCTGACGGTACAGGAATTTCCGTTCCTCAACAAGCTTATCGGCGAAGACATTATCACCACTGACGGCACCACGCTTTTGGGCGCGGATGATAAATCGGGCATCACCATCATCATGGGAATGGTTGAATATCTCCGCGATAACCCGCAGGTGCAGCACGGTACGATTAAAATCGGCTTTACCCCCGATGAGGAAATCGGCAGAGGTGCAGACCTCTTCGACGTAAAAAAATTCGGAGCGGACTTTGCGTATACCATCGACGGCGGAGAAATCGGCGAGCTGGAATACGAAAACTTTAACGCCGCAAGCGCTAAAATTGAAATTCAAGGGAAAAACGTCCATCCGGGCACGGCAAAGAATATCATGATCAATTCGCTGCGGGTTGCGGGCGAGTTGGACGCTATGCTGCCGGTGGAACAAAAGCCCGAATATACGGAAGGGTATGAAGGATTCTTTTTGCTTACACACCTTAACGGCGCAGTGGATCACACATCCATGTCGTATATCATCCGCGACCATTCTACCGACAAATTCGAGCAAAAGAAAACGCTGCTGCGAAATGCCGTTGCTTTTTTGAATACAAAATACGGAGCCATCATCACGCTTTCCATTACAGACAGCTACTATAATATGCGCGGACAAATTGAACCGCATATCGAAATTATCGACCTTGCGAAGAAGTCTATGGAAGATATCGGTATTAAACCGATTATCCACCCCATCCGCGGCGGAACGGACGGCGCACGGCTTTCGTTTATGGGGCTCCCCTGCCCTAACATCTTTGCCGGCGGCTTTAACTTCCACGGCCGTTTTGAGTGCATTCCCATAAGCTCCATCTATAAGGGGATCGATTTACTCATCCGTATTATCGAAAATTCGGTTGTTTTATATTAGGACAGTTTTCAACTTACACCTAACCGCGAATCTGGACAATGTCGGGTTTTTCCGCTATGCTTAACAACCTTGTATGGATTATGTAGAAAGTTTATTTAACACGAATTTTTTAGAGTATGCCAGTTATGTTATCCGTGACCGTGCAATTCCCGATGTAGAGGACGGTTTAAAACCGGTACAGCGGCGTATTCTGCATTCTCTTTTTGAGATGGATGACGGAAAGTTCCATAAGGTTGCCAATGTCGTCGGCTACTGTATGAAGTATCACCCGCACGGGGACGCTTCCATCGGCAACGCATTGACGGTACTCGCCAATAAAAGTCTCTTTATCGACAAGCAAGGAAACTTCGGCAACCTCTTTACGGGGGACGAAGCTTCCGCCCCGCGGTATATCGAATGCCGCATCACCGAATTTGCAAAAGATATCCTGTTTAATCCCCATATTACGCGATATGTTCCTTCTTATGACGGCAGAAACAAGGAGCCGGTCGTATTCCGCGCCAAACTGCCTGTCGTACTGCTCATCGGGGCGGAAGGGATTGCCGTCGGTATGTCTACCAAGATACTTCCGCATAATATCCGCGAAATCATCGAGGCGGAAAAAGACTGCCTTTCCGGTAAATCCTTTACGCTCTATCCCGACTTTCAGACCGGCGGGCTTATCGACGTGTCCGACTATCAGGACGGCAAGGGCAAGGTGTTGGTGCGGGCAAAGTTGGACACCTCCGACGATAAACGGATTGTGATCCGTGAACTCCCCTTCGGCAGCACTACCGAAAGCCTTATCGCTTCGATAGAGGCGGCGTCGAAGTCGGGAAAGGTAAAAATTTCGGAAATTAACGACTATACGGCTGAACAAGTAGAAATAGAACTCAAGCTGCCGCGCGGCGTGTACGCACCGGATGTTGTCGATGCGCTCTATGCGTTTACCGATTGCGAGCAGTCTATCTCCTGTAATTTGCTGGTCATTCAAGACAATCTGCCGGTACAGACCAGCGTTACCGAGGTGATTAAAACCCACGCGAAACAGCTGACCGCTTTGCTGAAAGATGAACTTTTGTATGAGCAGGAGATGCTGACCGACCGGCTGCATCTCAGAACGCTTGAGCGGATATTTATCGAAGAGCGGATTTATAAAAAGATCGAAACGATGAAAACCGCCGAGTCGGTTATTAAGGCGGTTATCAAAGGGTTTGAACCGTTTAAGGCAGAGCTGATACGGGAAGTAACGGAAGACGATGTAGACCGGCTCCTTAAAATTCCCATTCGGCGTATTTCGCTTTACGACATTCAAAAAAACCGTGCCGAGGTACAGGAGATTTCCGCTCGGCTCAAAGAGATAGCCCGTCTTTTAAAGAACCTTAAAAAATATGCGCTCAGCGTCCTTGACGGAATCCTCGCAAAGCTGCCGCCTGAAGTTACGGCGCGTAAAACGGAGATTACCGGCTTTACCAAAGTAGATGTAAAAGAAGCCGTGAACCGTGATTTATCGCTTCGCTATGACGAAGCGACCGGCTACCTCGGCACCGCCGTAACTACCGGAAAAGAAATACTCAAAGTTTCGCCGTATGACCGCATCTTTATCCTGCGTAAAAGCGGAGTGTACACCGTTATGGACGTACCCGACCGGCTCTTTGTCGACACCGGTATGTGGTACTGCGGTTTTGCGGAAAAAGAGGTCTTGTCACAAATCCTCTTTACGGTTATTTATAAAGATGAGAAGACACAGTATCCGTATATTAAACGGGCGCGGGTTGAATCCTATATCTTGAACCGCGATTACCTGTTTGTACCGGATACGGCGACTGTGCTTTATGCGGGCACGGCGGAAAATTTCGAGTTTACGGTGCAATATACGCCCAAGCCTCGAACAAAGAAAACCGAAGCACGCTTTAAGACCGCGGATTATCCCGAAAAGGGATTAAAAGCGCAGGGGGTACGGCTTGCAGAACGGGAAGCGGAAGCTGCGGCTCCGGTAACGAAAAAAAATAGTAAAAAGTAATGGTGAACCTCTAAAAACGTGAGTTTTTAGAGATGTCTAGTACCTTGTAGGGGGGAAAACTGCCTATGCAAACAATCAATGAATTGGGAACTTATACCTTTCAAGCGATGCTGGAGAATAGCATCAAGCAGTTTGGGGAACGCCCTGCGCTTTCATTTGTGTCGGGAGAGCCGATCTCGTACAATGAAGCCGATAAGCAGATAAAACAGCTTCAGCAGCGTTTGTACCGCCTCGGCGTCAACCCCGGCGATAAGGTCGCAATTTATAGCCACAGCGTTCCTCATTGGGGAATCGCCTATTTTGCCATTGTTACGATGGGCGCTATTGCCGTTCCGCTGCTGCCCGATTTTACCGACAAAGAAGTTAAGACCTGCCTTGAACATTCCGAAACAACGGTGATTATCACTTCGGAAAAACTGATAAGCCGAGTACCCGAAACCGTTTCCGTTCTCATCGATATTCAGGACTTTTCGGTTAAAAAGGGGACTGAAACAAGAGACGGCAACCCTCCGCCTCATACCTGTAAAGAGGAGGATACCGCTTCCGTTATTTATACGTCCGGTACGACGGGGCGTTCTAAGGGTGTGGAACTTTCACATAAAAACCTTGTTTGCAATGCAATCGCAGGACAGTCCTGCCAGCGTATTAACGAGTATGACCGAGCGCTTTCTATTCTGCCGCTTTCGCATGTATATGAATTTACCATCGGCTTTTTGATGTTCTTTTTAAACGGTGCCTGTGTGTACTACCTCGAAGGGATCCCTTCTCCGCGGATACTCCTGCCCGCTCTGTTACAGGTGCGCCCGACGATGATGCTAAGCGTTCCTATCGTTATGGAAAAAATTTACCGAAATAAGATACACCCCGCTTTTACTTCCTCACCCTTCCGCGCATGGCTGTATCGTACGAAACTCGGTAAGAAAATCCTAAACCGTCTCGCAGGAAAGCAGCTGAAAAAAACATTCGGCGGACACCTGAAGTTTTTCGGCTTGGGCGGCTCGAAAACCGATACAACTGTTGAAGAATTCCTGAAAGATGCAAAGTTTCCCTATGCCATCGGTTACGGTTTAACGGAAACGTCGCCCCTTATTGCCGGGACAACCGTCCGACAAAGTGTTCCGGGCTGGATCGGTTACGCGATTCCCGAAGTTGAGGTTAAAATCGACAACCCCGACCCTAAAACCGGTATCGGCGAACTGTTGGTCAAAGGGCAGAATGTAATGAAAGGCTATTACCGCGACCCGGAACTCACAAAAAATTCGTTTACCGAAGACGGCTGGTTTAAAACCGGCGATCTTTTCACGATGGATAAAAAAGGACATTTGGCAATTAAAGGCCGGTCAAAAAATATGATCCTCGGTGCCAGCGGCGAAAATATCTACCCCGAAGATATTGAGTTTGTGCTGAATCAGCATCCGCTTGTAACGGAATCGCTCGTTGTCGAAGGGGAAAAGTCTTCTCTTGTCGCCTATGTACAGCTTGATGAAGAAAAACTTGCTGCTGCCGTGCAAAAAGAGCAAAGTCAAAACAAAGAAGGCACTGCAATCCAAAATTGGCAATCCGCCGTAGCGGGCGCTGTTTCCGGCTTGACGGATGCGATGGCTTATAAACGGGCGGAAATTTTAAACGAGATTAAATTTTTCGTTAATTCCAGTGTGAATAAGATGTCACGGATCGATAAAATCGAACAGGTTGAAGCGTTTGAAAAAACCGCCAGCCAAAAGATAAAACGATATCTGTATCATTTTGCGAATCGAGGGAAAAAGGATACCGAAACTCCTGCAAAAGAATAATTGCAAATTAAATCTAAGGAAAAACCGGTGAGTACAGCTCACCTCTAAAAACGGAAGTTTTTAGAGGTTCCCGATTATAATTGCGCCTCAAACCGCTATTCGCTCTTGGTCTTTAATACCGAAAGGAAGGCTGACTGCGGCAGCTCTACATCGCCGACCATCTTCATGCGCTTTTTCCCTTCCTTTTGTTTTTCAAGGAGCTTACGCTTGCGGGTGATGTCGCCGCCGTAGCACTTTGCCAACACATCCTTGCGCACCGGATTAACCGTTTCCCGTGCGATAACTTGGCTGCCGATTGCCCCCTGAATAGCAATTTTGAACTGCTGGCGTGTAATTTCTTCCTTTAACTGCTCGCACACGTGGCGTGCCTTGTTGTAGGCGTTAGGCTTATACGAAAGCTGCGCAAGGGCATCCACCGGCTTGCCGTTCAGCAGAATATCGATTTTCACCAACTCTGTCGGGCGCATTTCGATTACTTCATACTCAAACGACGCATAGCCGCGGCTGATGCTTTTGAGCCGATCGTAAAACTCAAACAGCACTTCCGCAAGCGGCATTTCGTAGGTAACCTCCACCCGCTTTTGATCGAGGTAGTTCATGTTGGTCTGCGTCCCCCGCTTTTCAATACAGAGGGAGATGATATTGCCGAGGTATTCCGTCGGGGTGATGATATTCGCTTTGATATACGGCTCATCCGCAGAGGCAATCTTGCCCTCGTCGGGGTATTCGGCAGGGTTGTCGCAGATTACGGTTTCGCCGCTCCGCAGATGGAGGCGGTATTGCACGGATGGCGCAGTAAAGATAACCGCTTGGTCGAATTCCCGTTCCAGCCGTTCCTGTACAATCTCCAGATGGAGCAGCCCCAAAAAGCCGCAGCGGAACCCGTGTCCAAGCGCAACGGAAGAATCTTTTTCGTAGGTGAGGCTTGCGTCATTGAGCTTGAGTTTATCAAAGGCATCGCGCAGCTGCTCGTAGTCGTTGGTATCTACCGGATACACGGAGGAAAACACCACGGGCTTAACCGCTTTGAACCCTGCACGAGGTTCCGCACAGGGGCGATCTGCATCAGTGAGCGTGTCGCCGACTTGCACATCGGAGACGGTTTTAATACCCGCAATAATATAGCCGACTTCTCCTGCACGGAGAGAATCCCGCTGCACAAGGTCAAGAATAAAAACACCCGTCTCCTCTACACGGTATTCCGCATTGCTGTGCATAAAGCGGATGGTCATGCCGGGCTTTACCGCCCCTTCAAACACCCGCAGGTGGATAATAACCCCGCGGTATGCGTCGTAGTGGCAGTCGAAGATGAGCGCCTGCAAGGGGGCTTCGGCAGAACCCGTCGGCGGCGGAAAGTGCTTCACAATGGCTTCAAAAAGCGCATCGATATTTTTGCCGGTTTTTGCCGAAACCGCAACGGCAATATCGGAATCAAGCCCTAAATCGTGATCTATCTGAGCAGACACCGCCGGAATATCCGCCGCCGGTAGGTCAATCTTATTGATGACCGGTAAAATTTCGAGGTTGTGCTCAAGCGCAAGGTACATATTGGAAAGCGTCTGAGATTCCACTCCCTGCGTTGCGTCCACAATCAAAATTGCCCCCTCGCAGGAAGCAATGGCGCGGGACACCTCATACGTAAAGTCTACGTGCCCGGGGGTGTCAACAAAATTTAAAAGATAATCCTGTCCGTCTGCGGCGCGGTACGGAATGGTAACCGCTTGGCTTTTAATGGTAATGCCGCGCTCCCGTTCAATATCCATGTTATCGGTCATCTGCGCTCGATAATAGCGTTCGTCGATAACCTTGGCTTTTTCTATAAGACGGTCGGCAAGCGTTGACTTCCCGTGATCGATATGAGCAACAATACAAAAATTGCGGATATGGTCGATTGAATACATAGGATTCCTATACTATTGGAAATACGGGCGGCTGTCCAGAGTGATATTTTTGAAAATATACGGTGCATCTACTGCGTCGTTACGCAAAAGCGAATGCTCAACGTACAACAAGTACGCCTCCGCTTCGCTTTTGCTAAACTCCTTGTATCTGCATCGTCTCTTTTCAAAAACACTGATTCAAAAACATACGGCGCATCTACTGCCTCCAGCGATGTTTTGTACGCGCACAAAACTCGCTTTCAAATGGTCTCACAGTCTCAATTTTTCCGTGGTTTTTATCTATTCTACCTAATGCGTTTAGCCATTTGTCAGAAAAATGTGCGAAATTTTGCTCAAAATTAAATAGGATTTTTTATTTACAAGCGGGAAAAACGGATTTATAATTTAAATGTAATGACCCAACAGTAATGCAAGCTAAAGGGTCATGCATAAATCCAATTCACAGGAGGTACTCTTTATGGTAACGTTTTTGCTGTGTGTTGCAGCACTCATTGTCGGTTACTTGGTGTACGGTACGTTTGTAGAAAAAGTGTTTAGTCCGAATGAATCAAATCGGACGCCCGCTATGGCTAATCCTGACGGAATAGACTATGTTCCGATCTCAAAGCCGAAAGCTTTTTTAATTCAGCTTTTAAATATTGCCGGTTTAGGACCGATCTTCGGCGCAATTTCCGGCGCTCTCTGGGGGCCGAGCGTCTATCTCTGGATTGTCGGCGGTACGCTGCTCGCAGGCGGTGTGCACGATTATCTTTCCGGTATGCTTTCGGTGCGGAACGACGGCGCCAGTATTACCGAAATTACCGGTAAATACTTAGGCCATACGATGCAGAACGTCATGCGCGTATTCGGGTTAGTGCTGCTTGTTATGGTCGGTGTCGTATTTATGGTAGGCCCGGCGGGACTTCTTGCGCTGCTGACTCCGGAATGGCTCAATGTAAAAGTGTGGACAATCATCATATTAGTCTATTATTTCCTTGCAACGCTTCTTCCGGTTGATAAGATCATTGCACGCCTCTATCCGATTTTCGGTATTTTCCTTATTTTGATGGCTGTCGGCGTTTCGATTGCTACAATGATAAACAGCGGAACCCGTCCTATGATGGAGTTGACGCTCGAAAACTTGTATCCAAGCGCACATCAGCGCCCCATTTGGCCGTTGATGTTTATTACGGTAGCGTGTGGAGCTATTTCCGGTTTCCATGCAACACAGTCCCCGATTGTTTCGCGTACGTTAAAAAATGAAAAAGAGGGGCGCTGGGTTTTCTACGGCGCAATGGTTGCCGAAGGAATTATCGCGATGGTATGGGCATCGGCAGCAATAGCCTTCTTTTGGAACAAAGACGGCTCGGGGACCGGTTTAAAAGCCCTTCTTGATATCGGCGGCGGAAACTCAAAATCGGTATACGCGATTTGTACCGGTCTTCTCGGAACGGTCGGCGGAGCAATCGCGATGGTCGGCGTTATCGCCTGCCCCATCACATCAGGTGATACTGCATTCCGCAGCGCCCGTATGATTGTCTTTGACTGGTTCAAACTTGATGAAAAGAATCTGAAGACGAGGCTTTCAATCGCAGTGCCGCTGCTGCTTATCGGATACTGTATTTCGCTTATCAATTACAATGTTGTGTGGCGCTATTTCTCATGGTCAAACCAAACCCTTGCGATGATTGTCTTATGGACGGGCGGTGCTTATCTCGCAACAAATTATCCTAACCGGAACCGATGCTGGATTGCCGTTATTCCCGCAACCTTTATGTCGGCCGTTTCCGTTACCTATCTTATGTATGCGCCTGAATGCTTTAATCTGGTTCGGCTCGGTATGCAGGGCATTACGATTTCGTATGCGGTAGGTATTGTTGTTGCAGCGGTGTTCTTTATCATCTTTATGACAAGAATTTACCTGCGCCCTCAACAGAGCCTCGAAAATCAAGGAAAGATCATTATCGGACGCGTTCATAATAAGTAATTTTAGGGTAAAGCATCAGGTCTTTATAATGCGGAATCCTTGAAAAAAAGAGCCGTCTTGTCCCCTACGTCCGTTTGACCCGTTTAAAGAGTTCCTCACGGGTGAGCACAATCCAGATGGGGCGGCCGTGGGGACAGATCGGCTCGGGGAGTTCAAAGGCCTGAGCCGCGATGCGCTGCTGCGTTACGGGATCGAGTATGGCATGATCCTTGCAGGCGGCACGGCAAGCAGCCGAGGCTAGAATCTGATACAGGATATTCCCCGCATTTTTGCGGACACCGGTAATGTCGCGGATAAGGTCGCGCTCCGTGCCTGTCCACCGTGCAGGTACGGCAGTTACCTGCCAAATGCCGGCGCCTTCATCGGCAAGAGCGAATCCCGCCTTGCACAACAACTCTCGGTGCTTCCTGATAAACGCATCGTCTTCTTCCGATGAGGTGATAATCCGGTAAGGGATTAACAGCTCCTGCACCCCGCCGATATTGTGCTGCAGCTGCTCAAAAATAATCCGCTCGTGGGCGGCATGCTGATCGATTAAATACAGTGCATCGTTTTTTTCTACGGCGATAAAAGTACCGGCGACCTGTCCAAGCAGCTTAAAATCTGCAGAAGGAATATCCGGCGGATTCTGCATATATGGCGCCGTTCCCGAAGCTGTAGGCGCTGTGCCATGATCTAGGGAAGCGCCGGCAGCCGCGTAGGAGAGGCTTTCCCAAGCTTCATCCGCAAAAGATGTGCCCATAGCTGCGGGAGGTGGGATGATGTGTCCTCCTGTCGAATAAGGCACCGCCGCTGTCGATGCTATTTGGCATAACGCACTACCGTACCTACCCTGTCTGTTACCGTATTCCGATTGAACACCGGATTGCTGCTTGAGATTTCCATCCGATTCACCGTGCTGAAAATCAAAAGGACGGGTGAGACCGGGGTCGTATTTTTCTTTTAAGAGATTTGCAACGGTGTGTTGCCGGTAAAATGATCCGACGGCACTGCTGACGGCGTGATGAATAGCGCTGTAATCCTGAAAGCGGGCTTCTTTTTTTGCAGGGTGGATATTAAAATCCACACGGGATGGGGCTACCGTTAAGAATAAAAACGCAACAGGATGCCCCCCATTCGGAAAATACCCCTCGCTGCCGTACTCGATAGCCTGTGTAAGCCCGAATTCGGTAATTCTCCTGCCGTTGACAAAGACCATGATTGAGCGCTTATCGCTTCGAACAACATCGGGGCTGCCGAGTACAACACGGAATGAAAAATGCTCCCCGTTTCCTTCAATTTCAAAAAAGAGTGTTTCCGGTTCCTTAAACGAGAATGCTGCAAGGCAACGTTCTCGCAGCGACTGTGCGGAAGGAAGAAGAAAGCGGAGTTCTCCGTCCGTGCTAAAGCGCATTTCGATTGTATAGTGAGGAAGCGCTTTATCGAGAAATACCGTCCTGCACAGCGCCGTTTCGGCAGCTGCCCGCTTTAAAAACTGCTTGCGGGCAGGAAAATTTTCAAAGAGATTTTCTACTTGCACCACCGTACCGGCGTTTAAACGTGCCGGAAAAATCTTTCCCAGCTGCCACTTCCATGCGGCCGGACCGCTCCGTGTTGAAGTGATTTCCAAATCGCTGACCGCCTTAATGGAAGAAAGCGCTTCTCCGCGGAAGCCGAGACTGTGCAAGGAGAGCAAATCTTCCGCCGTCGCAATCTTGCTTGTCGTGTGGGTGTCCGTGCAGATGGCAAGATCTTCGCGGCTCATGCCGCAGCCGTTATCCGTCACACGAATACGCTCAATACCGCCGCCTAAAATTTCCACCTGCACCTTAGAAGAACCTGCGTCTATTGCATTATCTAAAAGCTCGCGGATAACAGCTGCGGGGCGGTCGATAACTTCCCCTGCTGCAATCTTACGTGCCGTTTCCGGATTAAGAGCCTTTACCGGCTTGTACGCGGCGGAACCTGTCGGTAACACCGCCGCTTGCTCTAATGCGACGAACCGGGGCGAATCAGAAGAAGCGAACTCCGCTGTTGTATCTGTGTGAGGAGATATTGAGGACGGTTCAAGCGATTGAGACGCGGTATCCATAGGCTCTATATGTCATCAGTTGAAAACAGTTCCAGTTCAGGCTTATCCTGCGGCTGAACCGGCTGATTCATCAATATCTGTACCTTACTTTCTATTTTATCAATGTCTTTTTCCAAGGTTTTAGCAAGCTTAATACCTTCTTCAAAAGAGGCCAGCGCATCTTCCAGCGGAAGATCGGCACTTTTAATTTTTTCGTTGATTTCTTCAAGGCGAGCTAACCGTTCTTCAAATTTTTTCAACGTCTTCTCCTTCTCTATTCGAGACAACCGTATTGGACTGCTTTTTAACACCCCCGCGCGAATAAATGGCGATGATGATGGCATATATAGTTAGTGTCAATAACAGTAGTGCTTGAGCACGAAGTGTTTTCACCTCGTATATATT
>NZ_CALHGC010000036.1 GCF_938029485.1 uncultured Treponema sp.
TTGAGGATTCTGTACAGAATGCGGTAGCCGAATCGCATAATTTTGATGCGATTATTACACGTAATGCAGCCGATTTCAAAAATTCAAATGTAAATATCCTTTCCCCGAAAGATTTTTTGCAATTCATTTCAAAAAACTAAATATATAAGGAGTGCTTGTGTCCGATACACCAGTAGATATACAACAGCAGGTATTGCCGGTGCCTTACCGGCATAGTTCGGTAAAAAGTCCGTACCGGTGGTTTATTCAGAGATTCGGAAAGCGCAAACGGGAATCCGAACCGGCACGTCATGCGCGGCGTGCATATAAAAATCTCAACAGCGCATGGTTTTCCTCTACAGTGCTGGTATTTGTGCTGTTGTTTTTGTTTTTACCGCTTGTAATTATCGCTGTGTTTTCCTTTAATGAAGGTAAGGCGATTGTATGGTCGGGCTTTTCGCTCAAATGGTATGCCGCGCTTTTCTTGGAATCCAAAAAATTATGGGCTTCGTTTCGGCACAGTATATTTATTGCCTTTGTTTCCGCATTTTGTTCCGTTGTTATCGGTACTTTTGCGGGGCTTGGCGTGCAGTGGTATCGCTTCCGCGGCAGGGGGTATGTGCAGGTTGTGAGTATTCTACCGATGGTACTGCCGGAGGTTGTTATCGGGATGTCTACGCTGATTTTCTTTTCGGCGATAAACATACCGCTTGGGTTCCTTTCCATTATTATCGCACATATTACCTTCTGCTTGCCCTTTGTGTTTTTGCTGGTACTTGCCCGCCTCGAAGAATTCGATTTTTCGATTGTGGAAGCGGCGCATGACCTCGGCGCAACGGAGCGGCAGACTTTGTTTAAGGTGATAATTCCGGCAATTTTTCCTGCGATTTTATCAGGATTTTTTATGTCGGTAACGTTGTCTCTTGAAGACTTTGTGATTACCTTTTTTGTATCCGGCCCCGGTTCCACAACGCTGCCGCTCTATGTGTTTTCGATGGTGCGGTACGGTATTTCGCCGGTGATCAATGCGCTTTCTCTTATTATGATTTTAGGAACCATGCTGATTGCATTCATCTTACGGAATTTTTTAAAAGGAATTGCGGCTTCAAATTAAACGCCGCGGATTTGATTATGAAAAAAAGTTTTGATACTACCTCATCGGTTGCAGCACATCCTGCACATTTGAAAAGCGGTTTTTTCTTACGCTGTTTGAGGCAAACCGCTATTCGTATCAGCCTGATAATTTCGATTACCGTCCTAATCGCCGGAGTTGCTTCTTGCGGTAAAACGAGCCGTTCGCGTATGCAATCTCATCAAAAGAAGGAACTTACTCATTCCCTCTTGTTTGTATTGGGAAAGGATTTTTATCAGTATTCCGACCTTTTTACCTATCTTTCAAAGAGCTATACGGTGGAAAGCCTAAAAGCGAATCTCCATATTTTATCCTACAGCGATATGACCGCTAAGACAAGGCAGCCGCGGCTTTCGATGATCAGCGAACGGCTTGACTCGCAGCCTGCCGAGGCACTCATTTCCATCGGTATTCCCGAAGGCGGCGCCCGTATACTGCGTACCGTTAAAGAAAAACACCCTGCTTTGCATATTTTTTCCCTTTTGCCGGTAGAAGAGATTTTACCGCTCGAAGCCTACAGCGATGTTGTCGTAGACTTTGAACTGCCCGACTCGTTTGCAAAAGCCGACAGGGCTGTAAATATCCCCGCGCATGATGTGCAGACACTGGTGCTCTGTGCCGTAACCGCTATAGAACAAATGAATGAGTTGCCGGAACAGGAGCCGTTTCCGCGGTTTGCGCGGGCGGTTGCAACAACGGAAGCCATACTAAAAGAGCGGGGGATAACTGCATGGGGCGGTACCCGATATACGCTGCAGCCGTATAAAGACCCTGAATTGAATATCCGCTCGTATAACTATCTTATTTTATCGCCGTCTTCAATAGGCGGGCAGGCAGATGACACGGAAATAGAAACAGGCGCCGCAGGGGAAAAACAATGAACTGTCTTACCCAATACGAAAACGGCATTATTACCGATGCCGATTTCTATAACCGGCTGCAATATGCGGATACCGCTTCCGTCCTGCTGCTTTCCGACACACACGGAGCGGTGGACGCAGTGCGGTGGATTTTATCGGCTTTTAGCAAAGAATGCCAAGCCTGCCTCTTTGCCGGAGACGGCGCTCAAGATATGATAACCGTTGTGCGCGAAGCCGCCGCCGGACGGATAAGCATTCCACCGGTTATCATTATGACGCAGGGAAATTGCGACAGCCAACTCTACCCGCCGGCTCTTCCTAACACCGACAACCCGAAACCGTTCGGATTGCCGGTATATCAGCAAAAGACGATTGCAAGACAGCATATTTTATTGACACACGGGCATCTGTACCATATTGAACTTGACGGGCGTAAACTGAGCATGGCAGCCGAAAACCTCGGCTGCACAATCGCCGTACACGGACATACGCATATTCAAAGTATCGAAAGCTTTGGCGGCGTTACGGCTATCAATCCGGGCAGCCCCTTGCGTCCCCGCGGGAAATCTTACGGCGGCTTCGCGATTCTCTCTATCGATAACGCGATTGGGCGGCTGCAATTTTATCGGCTTATACGGGAAAATAACGGCTCTTTTTCCGCAACCGTACACACGGTCTATCCTCTTCCTTCATTCAACCCTTCTTCAAAAATAAACTGAATGTAGAGATCTTCGAGTGTCCGTTTGGGGCCGGGTACTTGGAGCCGCCGGCGCGACTCGGCATTGCTTTTCCGGTCGATAAAAGAAGTATAGAAACCGCGCGGATCATCACTCGGAAACTCTCTTTTAAAACCGAGCAGGTTATATGCCTCATCTCTGCTTAGGGCCGAAACTTTTCTTTCTTTCAAAACATTGCGGATAAAATTTATCTTTTCATAAGAGATGCCGAATAAAAATTCTTCCAACGCTTGGCCGATTTCGGGATCCGCCAGTTTTGCAATCATAAATCGTTCCCACGATTCGTCCAGCTCCATCGAAAGGAGAAAGAGTTCACTCACACCAAGCATACTACCGAAGTTCGGGGCAAGTTTATTCCGTGCCGTCCAGACCTTGTGCAACACAGGAGCGAAAGATGATGAGTGTTCATCCAACCGGTGTTCCCACAGCTCGGTTAATAATTCTGCGATTTCTTTTCGTGTTTCATGCTGCAGCTCTGCATTATCAAGCAGCATTGTGTATACATCTTCTATCATAAGCGCAAACATTGCACGGAGCGTAATCCGCCGCAGCGCTTGGATATCTTTTTCTTCAAAAAAAGCGTTCATCGCTATTTTAGTGAGTGCGGAAAATGTTTGAAATTTGGCAACAAGGAAGCTTTTACCGAGAATAACTTTTGTCGGCAATGTAAGTAAACGCGAGGAAGGAGCGCTGCTGCACAGTGTATCGATCAATGTTTCTGCCGACCGGTGTTCACCTGCCAAGAAAGTGCTGCGTTGTATTGAAGGATACCGGGAAACAGCTAGAGCCACTTGTTCCAATACCGTAATACAATTTGCAATATTGCTCAGTACCCCGGGAGCATAAGCTTGTAAGCTTTTTAAAATCTGTTCGATTACCGCGTGTTCGTCTTTATCGAACACCACAATATCGGATGAAGCGTTTCCATCTTCCGTTGTGTATGGCGTTGAGAGCGTCGCAGCTAAAGATGCATAAGTCATACGGGATTAGTATAACACAGAATCCGGATTCTGCCAAACATTTTCTTGCGGATATCAGGATAAACGCATCAGGCCGTTTTTTTAATAACCCCGCAGAAAAATTGAAACTATTCGACCAGAGTTGAACCTCTTCGCGGTTCAAATGGTCTC
>NZ_CALHGC010000037.1 GCF_938029485.1 uncultured Treponema sp.
CGAAAACTTCATTTTTCAGACAGCTTCCTTGATTTTATATATTCTCTTTTTTAATGTACGTAACGATTTCAACATCGTTCAAGGCGCTTCTCCTGCACATTGCATTGTACACTTCGTCTCGCAACGTGCGCCGCCTTTCCTTCGCCGGAATCTTTTCGTCGGCAAAAAAAGGCCCGTCAACATAGGTAAGCATTTTCGGATTTTTGGAAAAGCGGCGTTTTTTATAAACGTTTGTAAAGCAGAACACGGGACAGCCGTAGTCGATCGGATATTTAAAGGAAACGTCCGGAAAAGGTCTGATCTTTGTATAGAACGGCCAAATGTGGGCTTCCGGATATATATAAATACTTTTATTGTGATCGACGTGGTATTTTACGGTTTCGATGAAATTTTTCATGGCGGAAAAATTATCGGGTAAGGGAAGCGCTCCGAGATAGGGCATTATTTTCCCCCATACCGGCATTGAAACATTGTTCGGATGGACTATCACAAAAGCCTGCTGCGGAAAACTCACAAAGGTCGGAACGAGAGGGTCGGCAAAAACATTCGTGTGATTTCCGTATACGAACATCGGCCCCTTTTTGTATTTTTTCATGACGGAGCGGTTCATTATCCTGTGACGGAATACGAGTTTAAGATAGAGGACGGCGATTGGCTGGGCAAAAATTCTGTGAAGGAAAAAGCGTTTTACCTTCCACGAAAAAGTCTTTCCGCCGTAGTCGTAGTTTTCATCGATCGGACGGGCTTGTATGACAGCGGTCGAAAATTCATCGCGGAGTTCGTCGGAATAATAAATAACCTTTTGTATCTTTGCCATAGATTAAAAAGCGCCGAAATCATTCCGCATAGGAAAGCGGTTTTCCGTATGCGGATTCATACACTTCCTTCCACACTTCATAATTCTTGTCCCTCATATACTCGGCGTTCTTTTTTACGGAAAGGCCGGCCTTCGGATAGATCGGCGGCAAAATGTGAACGGTGTATTCCTGCACCGGAAAACCGAAACCGTCCGAACGGTCGGAATCTTCCATGGTTATGAACATCGGAATTACGGGAGCATTGTTTTCCGCGGCGAAACGGTATGCACCGGGCGTAAGCGGACGCGGTTTTCTGTAGTTCCACCACATCGCCTGCTCGGGATAGATGAGAATATGCCTGCCCTGTGAAAGATATGTTTTTACCGCATCCATAAAGTTTTTCATCGTAGAAGGTAAACTGCTCAAAGGCAAGGTATTGCAGTGCTTAAACAAAAAACCGTAGAATCCCGGAAAATTCGTATAGTTTCCCTCACGGCAGACTTTCACAAGTTCCCTGTGATAGACATGCTTTTCTATCGCCTTGTATACGGCAAAATTGTCCATGGGATTGAAGTGGTTGCACGTGATTATCGCGCCGGTTCTTTTTAACGGAATATAGTTTTCAAGACCGCGTACTTCTTTTATAACCATCTGTCCCGATTTCATAAGACCGAGAATATGGCGGCGCGCGAGCATATTCGCAAACTTCATCCACAGTTTGCTGGAAATCTTTTTATTCAGATAGTCGACCATTTCGGGACGGAGCGGAACGGTCGGAGGATCCGATTCGACATCCTCCGAAAAACGCCCTTCCCTTTCATAGGCTTTTATCTTTTCTACGATCGCAAGGCGCTCGGGATTCCGTCCGGTTTTCGTCCTGTTTACCGTGTTCCAATAATTATCGGGATCGTTCGTGTCTTCAATCGCCATCCGCTTGAGTTTTTCAAAAGCTTCGGCGTCGCTTCGCTTTTGCTCAATGCCGTATGAAGCTTTGATTTTCAAAATATTCTCGTAGAGGGGCGTTTTTTCGGCGCATTCCCAAAAATATTCTTCGTAAAGAACGTGGTTATAATGCCAAGGCTTCCAGTTTATCTTGTAGTGGATTATTTTTAAGTTCTTTTCGTCAAAACCTTCGGTCTTGTAAGCGGACTTGTTCCAGCCCACATCGAGCCATTTTACCTTGTCCTTGCACAGAACGTTCAGATAGTCTTCGTCCTGGGTAACTCTGAACTTAAATCGGTTCATAAGAGCGATGAACTTTTCCTCGATGTTCTCTTCCCGATATTTTTTTGCATTTATGAGAAGAACTCCCGCGCTGAAGTATTTTTCACGAGGAATGCCGAGAGCCTTTTCCACATAAGTTCCGAACACGTCGAAAGACTGCATAACCTCTTCGATTGCGGCTCCGACAAGATTATCGCCGATATCAATATTGTAGAGTTCGGAAATATCGCCCGTCACCACGAGGTCGCTGTCGAGGTAAATTACCTTATCGTACTGAGGAAAAAATCTCGGAATGAATATTCGACAGTAGGTTTCCCTCGAATAATAATCGCGCAGATGAAAAGTGCCGGAAGTCTTTTCCATCTCCTCCCGCAGCGAAACAAATTCAACGGATGCGTTGCCGGGCATTGCAGTTTGACAGATGGTTTCCAACTGCTCGATATATTCACGATACAGGTCCGTCGTTAAAATATAGACCTTATAAAAGTAATCTTTTGACGCCTTTTCCAACATCGATGCCAAAGCGACCGCTACAAACGGCGCATAGTTGTTGTCCGCAGCAAAGAACACCGGAATTTCTTTTTTATCGGCTGTGTTTACAAGCATAATTTGTTAACTCTATCACGAATTGAGAAATCTATGCAAGATATCGATTTTTCTTGTAACAAATCCCGATTTTCTGTATCCTGTAAGGGTGAAAAAATCAGTAATAAAAACAGCGGTATTGTTTTCCGTCTTGGTTTTGTTTCAGGCGCCGGCAAAAGAATTCGGTCCCGAAGAAAACGCTCTCATCCAAAAAATATTCGATTTCAGGCTTAGACTCAGAACACTTGACACCGAAGACGAATGCATCGAAAAAATCATCGAATACCGTAATTCACTCTCCGACGAAATGAAAACCTTTTCCGAAGAAGCGCAGATTACGTGTACCAATATGCTTTCAACGGCGCAATACAACTGCGAATACGCCAAAGACATGAAATCTCCGAACATGGAAAAAATTCTGCGCCCCCAGTACGAAAAAATTATACAATTCACCCGCGCCAATAAGGCCGCCGATCCGAACCCGTGGTTTATCCTCACTTCGGCGGACATACTGAATTCAATGATGCAGTTTTTACCGCAATCGGAATCCATAAAAATCGGACTTCAGGAAAAAAAGGATTACGCCGACGTTATTAAAAAAAATCCGACAATGAGTTTCGCCTATACTCTTTCCGGCTGGTGGTATTATTACGCGCCCGCAATCGGAGGCGGAAGCAAAAAGCTTTCAAAGGATTTTTTCATTTCGTCGCTGAAGTACGCAAAAAGCGACTACGACAAGTTCTACGGAAACATTAATCTGGCGCAGTTTTATTTTGAAGAAAAAAATACGGCGGAATGCGAAAGGCTCATGGAAGAAGCGGAAAAAATTCTTTCGGGAACGCGATATGTACAATTCCTAAAAAGCATAAATGCGATCGGCTATTCGCTTTTCGACTACAATATGAATTCACGTCGGGATAAAATAAATCAAAAATTGGCGAACCGTTAAAGCGGAGCAAATTTCCAATATCGCGCGAAATCTTGCATACATTCCGTTTCCGCTATATACTTAAACCGCATACGAAAATTTGCTGTAAGTGTCTGTATTTTTTATGGGAGCCGCTATGACAATCGAAGGATATTTTGACGGAAAAACCTTTGTGCCGCTTGAAAAGCTTTCTTTGAAACCGAATCAAAAAGTGCAGATTACGGTTCTCGACGAATTCCTTACGTCCGAAAAGCAAAAACAAATTTCCCGAAAACACGGCAAAAACGGCAATAAAAAATAAACCGCATGCCGACTTCGACGGAATCGGAAAAAAAGCGGAGAGACCCGAAAATCACAGGGTCTCTCCGCTTCGAAATCAATGCAGGAAAAGCGACAGAATAAATATTTCGATGACGCCTGCGATGCCGAGCACGAGCGTACCGAGCGTTTGCGTTTTATAGCCGCGTTCGGGCGACATGGCGCCGAAGTTCGTAACGACCCAGAAGTACGAATCGTTCGCGTGACTTACGGTCATGGCGCCGGCGCCGATCGCCATACACGCGAGTGCAGCGCGTACCGGAGAATCGAGACCGAGCACCGGAAGCAGCGGCGCAATGATGCCCGCAGAAGTCACGAGCGCGACGGTCGAAGAGCCTTGAGCCGTTTTCAAAATCGCCGAGAGGATAAACGGGAAGAGGATACCCATCGTCTGAAGCACCGTCGCGTGCATTTTGATATAGTTTACCATATCGGAAGACGCGATAACTTTTCCGAGCACGCCGCCCGCCGCAGTGATAAACAGGATCGGGCCGGTCACTTTGAGCGTTTCTTCCACGATCGCATAAAAATCTTTTATTTTATCGGCAAGCTTGAGCTGCAGCACCGCAAAGGCGGTACCGACGCCGAGCGCGATAACCGGAGTTCCGAGGAATTTAACAACATCGATTCCGAAACCTTGCATTTTTGCCATCGTAACGATAGAGGATGCCGCCATGAGGATAACGGGAACGACGATCGGCGCGAGTGCGTTAAATCCGTTCGGAAGTTTTTTGAATTCGGCGACGAGCTGTTCGTAGCTTTTCGTCACCTGTCCCGCATCGGCTTCATCATCCGCACGGACACGGGTGCCGATATATTTGGCAAAAAAATAGCCTGCGATAAGCGGCAAAATAGAACACAGCGCGCCCATACCCATGACGAGCAAAAGGTTATCGCCGATACCGAGCGTATTCGCAGCGGCGATAGGACCCGGCGTCGGCGGGATAAATACGTGCGAAATATACAAACCGAACGAAAGCCCCGCCGTCATCGCAACGGAAGAAGCGGCGGTTCTGTTGACGAGCGCTTTACGGATGGGATTCAAAATGACGAAACCCGAATCGCAAAACACGGGAATGGAAACGACCCAGCCCATGAGCTCTACGGCGAGGACGGGGTGATTTTTTCCGACGAGATGAATGATCATGTCCGCGAGTTTCAGCGCAGCTCCCGTTTTTTCAAGTATCGAGCCGATGAGCGCACCGAGGATGATGACGATGCCGATGCTCGTAAACGTGCCGGCAAAGCCCGCGCCGATAACGTTTGCAAGTCCCTGCACCGTTTTTCCGTCGGCGGTTTTCATGTCGACGAGCGGAATACCGGCGATCAAACCGAGCAGCAACGAAATACACATGATCGAAATAAAGGGATGAATTTTGAATTTTGAAATTGCTAAAACCATGACGATGATCGCAATGACAAAAACAAAAATAAACGGTAAGCCTGTCATATATAATGACCTCCTTTTTTGCCAATTATAGTAACACGAGTTTCCAAATTCTGCAAGAAATTTTTTATGAAATACTTGATATCGAGCATCCGGGAGATTTCCAGTATTTTGATAATATAGCGGAACTATTTGAAACCTCAGAGGATGTGGAAATTGATGATGTATATGAGCTTATTCAGGATGTGGATATGGAAGTTTTCGGTGAGCTTATTCAAAATTATTTTGCAGATATGGAGGACTGGATACCGGAGAGAGAAACGGATTTTATACTGTTAATGGATAATATAGAAAGATTCTTTTTAGGATTGGCTCAAAACTTATCTGCAAGAGATGATGACAAAGGCGAAGACCTGCATCTCAGATTTGCTGAAGAAATAGTTAAGTTCAGAGACTGGTACACATTGAGCGAAAATGTAGAATGTATTTCAAATAGCACAGGAGAAAGCAGTTTTGCCTCTGTTCGTGACGCATTATCATCTTATAAAGAGAGTAAGATGGGAGGCACCGAGTATTACTATGACTTTAAAAATGCAATGGAATATAGTATAGAAGAATATGTTATGAAGTTCGATGATTTAATAGAATTAAGTGAGTGAGGAGTGCTTTTTGAAAGAAAAAGAACATTTAAATTTCATCAGTGTTGCAGCAATGTATGTAGGCGTAATAGTCGGGGCAGGATTTGCGTCGGGAAGGGAAACATGGCAGTTCTTCGGAATATTTGGAGAAGATGGTTTCAAAGGTTCTATTCTTGCAGGGTGTGCCTTTGCTGTACTGGCTTTCATGATTGGTTTTCTGGCTGCTGAACTGAAAACTGAAGATATGGGAAGGATAATATCGTTAGTTGACAATAAAAAAATAACGGAAAGCATAGGTTGTTTTATGGCGGTTTTTCTCTTTACGACCATTATCTCTATGACAGCTGCAGGAGGATCTTTTTTATATCAGCAATTCGGGATTCACAAAGCCATAGGTGGAGGAATAATTGCAGTACTGGTAGCTGTTACTGTATTGGGTGATTTTAAGAGAATTTCCGGATTTTTTAAATATATAGTTCCGATTCTCTTTGCCGTGGTAATGGGTATGTGTTTCTACATAATACTGTCCGGTACCGAACAAAGTGGAAAAACCTATAATTTTCAGCAACCGGAAATAATCTCTTCTTGGTATGTGGCTGCACCGCTTTATGTCGCTTATAACTCTTTAGGAATGATTCCAATGGGATCTGCAACTTGCCTTAATGCCAAGAATAGAAAGCATGCGATGGCAGGGTCTATAATCGGTGGATTACTTTTGGGTGCAATGACCTTTACTTTGGTTGCAGCACTTCAAAAGGATATGGCATTTAGTGCAAGTTTAGATCTTCCTATGCTGGGTTTTTCCGCAAGGATTTCAATTCCGGTAAATATTGTCTACGGAATCGCTCTTTATGTGTCAATATATTCAGCTGCTACCAGTGTATTTTATGGTTTTACCATGAAGATTCCGGACAAGCCCTATAAGAAGAAAGTGATTTTAATCGCTGTTTTGATAGGGTATCTT
>NZ_CALHGC010000038.1 GCF_938029485.1 uncultured Treponema sp.
GTAAGCCTTTTGAAATAGACAGTACAGATACAAGGCGCTTAGCAAATTCCAACCGCAGGCGTATCTATGATACGTTGAGGATTTTCAGTAGCGGCACGGATGCCGCTGGTTTAAACAGAAGCGATATTTCGGCTTTGCCGAAATTCGCCATGAAAAGTGTACACGGACGTACACTTTTCATGATGCAACGCAGATGTGCGGTCTATTTCAAAAGGTCGCCTTTTGCAAAGAGATGGTGCAGATACAAGGCGCAAGAAAAAATTAACCGCAGGCGTATCTTTGATACGTTGAGGATTAATTTTTTTCGCAGCAACGCAGTAGATGCGCCGTATATTTGCAAAAGAAAATTGCGGAAAGCGGCTATAGGTGTTATACTACTACCGGCATGAATACACCACGAAAACTGCCCGTCGGCATACAGAGCTTTAAAGATTTACGGGAAAAGCATTTTGTATATGTTGATAAAACCGCATATATAGCGCAGCTGAGCCAAGCAAGCAAAGTCTTTTTTTTAAGCCGTCCGCGGCGGTTTGGGAAGAGCCTGTTTCTTTCAACCTTAGCGGCGTATTTTCTTGGGCAAAAGGAGCTGTTTAAGGGGCTATACCTTGAAAAAGCGGAAGAAGAGCAGGCGATACAGGAAGGCCGTGCAGCATGGGAAGAATATCCCGTGTTGTATTTGGATTTTAATACAGGGCAGTATGAGCTTTCCGGAGCATTAGATGAAAGCTTGAGTTATTTTTTAGACATAGAAGAAGAGAAATATCATCTGCAAAATAACGGATTATCGCCTGCCAAACGGTTTACTACTCTTATACAAGCGGCATACAAGCAAACCGGTAAACAGGTGGTCATTCTGGTAGATGAATACGACAAACCCTTACTGCAAACGATGGGTGTGAATGAGGAACTGAACGAACAATACCGTAATATGCTCAAAGCGTTTTATTCGGTAATCAAGACCTGCGATCAATACATCCGCTTTGCCTTTTTAACCGGAGTAACCAAGTTCAGTAAAATCAGTATTTTTAGCGACTTAAATAATCTGAAAGACATCAGCTTGTCCGAAATGTATGCCGGGATTTGCGGCATCACACAGTCGGAATTGGAAGCAAACTTTCAGCCGGAAATACAAGTTCTTGCAGACAGGCAGCAGCTTGACTATTCGCAGGCAGTTGCCGCCTTAAAACAGTGGTACGATGGGTATTTGTTCCATCCTGCCGGGGACGGTATGTATAATCCCTATAGTATACTCAATGCCTTTGATGATAAAGAAATTAAAAGTTACTGGTTCGGCACGGGGACCCCGACGTTTTTGGTCAATTACCTGAAAGAAGCACACTATTTTATCCCTGATTTGGACGGAAATGTAGAGCTGGATGAAGACGGCTTACAAACCTATCGAGCTGTTGCACAAGAGCCGTTTCCTATTTTATTTCAGGCAGGTTACTTAACTATCAAGGAGTATATAAAAGATTTACGGCTGTATCGGCTCGGCTTTCCGAATGATGAGGTACGGTACGGCTTTTTACATAATCTTTTGCCTGCCTATTCCAG
>NZ_CALHGC010000039.1 GCF_938029485.1 uncultured Treponema sp.
TTGGAATACTACACGCGTGTCTTCATCAATATATTGGTAGAAATCGTCTACATTCCCATTCGCAGTTTCTCATAGCCGGTCATAAAGAACCTGACGGAGACTGTATCGGAAGCAGTATCGCGATGTCGCTTTTTTTGCAACGGCTCGGAAAAAAAACGCAGCTGCTTTCTGCCGGACCATTCCAACGATCGGAAATACGGATGTACGAACCGCTTTTTTCTGCACAGGTGCCGGAAGCCCTCATTAAACACCCTAAAAACACAGGCGTTATCATCGTTGACTGTTCGGGAATAGAACGGACGGGCGATATTGCCGGGCAATTAAAAAACTTTCCTTCAATCTGCATTGATCATCATGCTACTAACACGACAAATGAAGCTGGTTCGCTGGTATATGCGGAAGCTCCTTCAACAACATTTATTATCCAAACGATTATCGAAAAGATGACCGGTTCCGTAACGAGGGAAGAAGCGGAGATGCTGTTTTTCGGGCTTTGTACCGACACGGGCTTTTTCCGCCATTTGGATGAACGGAGCGCTGAGGTTTTTGCTCATACCGCACGGCTCGTGCAAGCCGGCGCTAACCCGAAATACACATTTGCGGCGATTAACGGCGGTAAATCATTCAGCTCACGGACGCTCATCTCGCGCGTATTAGCCCGTATGAAGCCGTATTATGACGGAAGACTCGTCGTTTCGTATGAAACATATCAGGATAAGCTGGAAATCGGCATTGAAAATAGAGATTCCGATATGGCATATCAGCTTATCCAGAGCATCGCAGGAGTAAAAGCGATTTGTATTGTCCGGCAGGATACCGAAACGCATTGCAGCGTTGGCTTCCGCTCCCTCGATACCGTCGATGTCAGTATTATCGCCTCTTCTTTCGGCGGCGGCGGGCATAAGCAGGCTGCAGGGCTTTACATAGAAGGAATTGCCGAACAGCTGATACCCAAGTTTGTCGCAGCCTTTGCGCCGCAGTTTAAAGATTGACATAACGTTCATCTTAAAGTATACTGTCCATCGTTTTATTTTGAATGCTAATAGATAAAGCTAAGGAAGGTAAACTATGGCACGCAGATGCGATATTTGTGGGAAAGGGCCGATGAGCGGTAATACGGTTAGTAAATCGATGAATCATCAACGCCGCGTATGGCGCCCCAACCTTATCGACGTAAAAACGGAAATTGATGGAAGAACGTTAACCTTGAAACTGTGTTCCCGCTGCTTAAAGAGCAACTATGTTGTTAAGAAAGTCTAAGCGCTCCGTTTTTTATTCTTTCTAAAAAGAGTCCTCGAGTTAAGGACTCTTTTTTTATGCATACACGGCTGCATCATAGCATCCGTAACAGCGCTGCATTTTTGTAACCATTCATACGATGAGCGGTTTTATCATCACTGCCCGATACTTCATCGGATTTTTCCAAGTTAGTACAATCATTATAGAAAACAAGGTACAAAAGAGTAATGACGAACGTGCAGTCTAAAAAAGTTTTATACGTTGTTTCCGCACTGCTTATTGCGCTGTTTGCAATACCGATGCAGACACCGGCTCATCCGCACCTCTTTATCTCCACGCAGACCGAGTTTATATTGAACAATGGAAAAGTCCAAGGTGCGTACGAAACATGGACATTTGACCGTTTTTTCAGCGCGGATATTATTCAAGGGTATGATCTGAACGGAGACGGACTTTTCAGTAAGGCTGAAACACAGGATGTGTATGACAATGCCTTTATCAATACTAAAAACTATGCGTATTTCACCTTTATCCGGCAGGGAGATAAGCGGCAGAGTCCCGCACGGGTGAGCGATTTTTCCGTATGGCAAAAAAACGGCATCGCTTCGTATCGATTTTATGTTGATTTGTCGAAATACAGCGGCAATTTTTACTTTGCCGTATACGATTACACCTTTTTCTGCGATTTCCGGTATGACGAAAAGATGCCGGTTCTCTTTACCGGAGATTCCGGAAAGACTGTCCCTAAATATACCATCGCCGAAAATAAAAAATATCCGGTATACTACGACCCTTTCGATACTGCCGATATGACGGCTACGTACAATGCATGGAAACCGGGATTGCAAACGTACTACCCAAAAGAAATTCATATTACCTACTAAGGAACACTGCACGATGCGATACGGAGTTATCTTGTTTGTATTCTGTATTCTGACCGGCGCTCTTTGGGCAAACCCCTTTACCGGCAAAAAAGACGCACCCGCGCCTGTCCGCACGGAGAAGACGGCTGATTTTATTGTGAACCGGCAGGCACTGCTCCATACAAAACTCGGCGACTCTATTTATGAGTGGACGCAGACACATTCGGCACAGGCATTTTGGACAATTATCGGACTCGCCTTCTTTTACGGGATTATGCACGCGCTGGGGCCGGGGCATCGGAAAACGCTTGTGTTTTCATTTTATTTGGCACGGCAAGCACCCGCGTGGGAACCTGCCGTAACCAGCCTCATCTTAGCGGGACTGCACGGCATAACAAGCGTCCTTTTATTACTGATCTTCCGTAATGTGAGCGGCGCTTTGTCCGCGCGTACAGACTCCGCAACCATTTACTTTGAAGGTTTTTCGTTTATCCTGCTGCTACTGCTTTCGGGAGCTTCTATCCTGCATTTGTTGTCCGGCGCATTCCCAAACCGTTTTCCGCATTTTCGGTTCAGCCGCCGCTCACCGACACCTACACAAAACGGGAAGCTTGCATACAATAGCGCCGGCTACGGTTCCGCGCGGTATAAAAACTACCGCCCGCAGCGCCGCACCGCCGGCAACATACAGTGGGGTACGTTCTTACTCAGCGGCCTATATCCCTGCCCTGCTGCACTGCTTGTGCTGGTACTGGTTACTACGTTGGATGCGGCGGGCATCGGCATCATCGCGGTTATCGGCATATCGGCAGGCATGGCAATTCCCATCACCGTTGCGGCTTACCTCGCATGGACGGGACGGCAACAGCTATTTAAACGTATAGGCAAAACCCAAAAATATGCCGAAACCGCCGCAATGCTACTCGCGCTGATCGCTTACGGCGCTATCTTTATCTTTTCGCTTATCGCGGTATTGCCGTTTCTCAAAAGCTTAATACGGTAGCGCAGCTCTTTTATACTTGCCTCGTGAATTTTTCGGTAAAAAAGACCAAATTCTTTGCGAGAAATACGGAAAAATAAGCGATAACGGAACACGCACACAGCAGGGCGAATGAAATCCAAAAAGAATCGTCGAATTGCATTAAATCGATTTTTCCAATGCCGCTAAACGGCAGAAGAATAAACCCGAGCGTCAAAAAAGCGCCGGCCACGATCCACGGCAGCAGTGAATTATTTTCTTCCTGCTGAACGGCCACCGGAGCAGCTTGTTTGTTGAGTCGGTATATAGCGTTCATTGTAGCATTAAGCAGTCGATCTCCCGCATCGATAGGCGTATCCAATATCTGCCGTTGAACATTTTCTGCGGCGGCCAGCCGATTAACCGTTTTTCGGCATGATTTGCAGCATAACAAATGTACTTTGAACCCTGCAGGAAGCGGTTCATTTTTATCAAGTGATAAATATCGGTTTAGGAAAATATCACAGTTCATAAGTTCTCCATTAGCACATCTGAAAAATCCAATCTCGTTTTTTCAGCTGCTCATTAATTGCGTACAACGGCCGGATAGGAAAAGTTCGGCCTCCGATGCGTGTATTCAAAAATCGTCCGGTCTTCTTTAAGGTATTCCCGTAAAATTTTCTTTGCACGGAAAATATAGGATTTAATCGTATTCAGCGGCAGTTCGGTAACAGCCGCAATGTCGGTATAACTCATATCGTAAAAGAAATAGAGGTCGATACAAATACGGTAGTTATCGGGCAAACTGTTTACCGCCTCGCGCACCGACAAAATGATACATTCATTGAGATGTTTTTCTTCGGGATTATCCCCCCGATACTCAATTTCAATATCATTGTCAACAAGCGAGGCATAGTTCCGCCGTTTTTTAGCCGAGTTAATGGCCGTATTATAGGCAATACGCATCAGCCATGTCGCAAACGGTGCTTCGGCACGGAACGTTTCCAGTGCAGAGTATGCCTTGAGCATCACATCCTGCACAAAGTCTTCACAATCGTCGGTGTTGTCAAAAAAGCTCAGCCCAAGCATATAGACCCGTTTTTGATACTGCGCCGCCAACACGGCAAAAGCTTGCGTATTGCCGTTTAACACCGCTTTGCACACCTCATAATCCCGCAGCGTCTGATTAAGCCCTTCTTTTTTATAAACGGCGGCATAATCGGTTATCATATTCATCGCCTATCTCTCCGTTTTTCCTTCCGGCAAAGCAGCAGGCTTCCGTACTTCATTATCACGACTGCGGCGCGTAACGGCATAAAAGAGGATAAGACTGATACCAAGCGCCAGCGGGATAAGCCCGCCGAGTAAAATATAGCCGATACCGGCAATAAGATAGAATAGTCCGAATAATACGCAGCCGATAACGGTCAACATAATACCTAACAGCAAGCAAAAAAAGCGAATGTTAATAGCGGGACGGATATAGGTGTTTGTCTTAATTTGGAGCATAATCTGTCTATGTCGCCATAAAAAATAAAAAAAGACCAAAACGCTCCCCATCACGATCCCGACAATAGGAATTACGGCGATAATAATCTGCACTGCAACCATTTTTATGTTTCCTCCATCCATTAATAAAGAATAACAAATTCCTCAAAATAGATATTATGGATCTTTCCCAATACAAGCTGCTTGTTTATCCGTTCCATAAGCGCTTGCTTGATATCCTGCGGTAATTCGCTGCTGAGCTGATATGCGCTTTTAAACGAAAACCAGTCGAGTATGCTTTTTTTGAGTTCTTCTTTTTTCGCAACCAATTCTTCCTGAAACGCGGTATCGGAGGCCTTATATTCAAGAAACGGTTTTACAACAACGGTAACCGGCGGATTATCAGCTGTAACGGCACGCAGCTGCCCAAGGTCACCGTACAATGCATATTCCTTAGGAGGAATATAGGCTCCCCCTGCTTCCGTTTCTCCATCCTGCCGGCGGCCGGAAGTGCGGTCTCTTGTCTTTTTGACAAAAGCAACAACCGTTCCGATTACAATAGCTGCAATCAGAATAATGATAATGCTTCGCAGCAGCTTGAATAATTTGTCCGACGGATATACGCTCATATTTGTGAAAGTATACCAAAAAAAAGTAATTGACAAAAGCCTCTTTTTATCTATAATGTGTTCATTGCAATGCGCTTTTTGCCCCGGTGGTGGAATTGGTAGACACGCTAGTTTCAGGTACTAGTGCTTTCACGGGCATGGGGGTTCAAGTCCCCCCCAGGGCAGTCTCTCTATCGGATACGGCACGTATATAATAGATACCGCCGACAACCTGTTCACCAATACATCTTCTCGGTTCAAACAATACCATAATATAAGTTTTTTCTGCCGGTAATGATTGCAGCAAATCGCTTTTGCAAAAACATTCTGCATCGAAGGAGTTTACTATGAAAGATAAAAAACGCGGATTTTTTCGTTCGCTCTTTCGCGGTTTAAATCTTATCCGCTTAATTATTATCAATCTTATATTTTTCATTTTGCTCTTTTTATTTATTGCAGGTCTTTATAAATACAATGACAACACCGGAAAGCAAAAGAATACCCGTATTACAGTTTATGCCGATTCTCTTTTATTGATTAATCCTGCCGGACGCCTTACCGAAAAACCCGATGAATTTATCTGGCGGAATTACCTGCTGCCGGACACAAGCTCAGATACTGTGTTATTATCGGATATTACCGATGCATTACGCCATGCCGCCCACGACCGGCGGATAACAGGGGTTTTACTCGACCTTACCGGACTTTACGGTATTTCTACGGGGTATTTTACCGAATTAAAGGCGGCGCTGCTTGAATACAAGGATTCCAGTAAGCCGCTCTATGCGTTTTCAACAAGCTACGGATTAGGGCGCTATTACATTGCCTCTTTTGCCGATCATATCTACCTTGATCCGATGGGCGAGGTGGACTTATCGGGCTTTTACACCGAATCGCTTTTTTACGGCGAAATGGAAAAAAAATTCGGCATTCAGTGGAATGCCGTCCATGCGGGGGCATTCAAATCGATGGCGGAAACTTATTCACGTACAGAGATGTCTGCCGGAGTACACAACAATCATCTATCCGTAGTGAAAGATTTATGGCACACATACCTGCAAGACATAGCCGCAAATAGAGCCGCTGAGGCAAGTCTCTTTGAAACATATACGGTGAACTATAACGATGCACTGAGGAAGGTAAACGGCGACAGCGCTCAAGCGGCGTTAGAAGCGAACTTGATTACCGACATCGGCACGTATGACGAATGCGGTGTCGAACTCGGTGTACTGGATGAGGAAACCTATAATCTTTCTTCACGGGATTATATCAATTACAATAACTATAATAAGTCTTTTAAAAAGAAAGAAACATCCAATCGCATCGGCGTCATTTATTTAACCGGTTCGATTACGGGCACTGCCGACAATACTGCCGATAATGCGGATAGTCCCACCCTCATAGACTTATTCGATGAAGCAGCCGATGACGATTCAATTAAAGCCGTAGTATTGCGGATTGATTCGGGCGGCGGAGAAGTGAACGCTTCGGAAGACATCCGAAGAAGTGTAGAACGGCTGTCCCAAAAAATCGGCAAGCCCGTTGTTGTGTCGATGGGCGGTATCGCAGCTTCGGGGGCTTACTGGATTGCCTCTGCCGCCGACTATGTTTTTTGCTCGCCGTATACTATTACCGGTTCCATCGGAGTCTTTGCCGTTTCTCCCACTATTCAAAATGCCGTAAAAGAATATTTCGGAATTCATACGGACGGGGTTAGCGCAATAGGCCGTATGCCCTATTCCATTTTCCGCAATCCGACCGATGAAGAAAGGAGACAATCCGAATTGGAAGTAATGCATACGTACGCAATCTTTTTGGATAAGGTAGCGCAGGGTAGAAGCCTCCCCCGTGCGACGGTTGAAGAATTAGCTCAAGGAAAAATCTATTCCGGTACGCAGGCGAAGGAACTGCAGCTTGCCGATGAACTCGGCGGTTTTACCGACGCCGTCAATTATGCAGCGACAAAGGCAGGTATAAAGGAGACGTATTCGCTCAAAGTGTTATACAAAGAGCCGCCCTTAACCGATGAGATTTTAAAAACGCTGCTTGCCGAAAATGCACGGTTCTACAAAACTGCCGACCTGCAAGTGCTGCACGAGCTTTTCGGACTGCACTCCAAAAAAGGTTTTTATGTATACACTCCAATCAAAGCGCCGGTAGAAGAAAGATAGTAGGAAAAAAATTTTTTTCGATAAAAACAAAATAACAAGGAATTGATAGAGGCGAAGGCTACTCCCTCTATCAATGAGCTTAATCTATTTGCTAAGGTTTATGTGTACCAGTAAACAGTTCGTCTTGCAGCAGGGGGAAATGGTGATGTTGCATTTTCGGTAAACGATAAACGCTGGTCATCTCCGTTGCCTATTACATGGGAAATTTTCTAATATAGAAATGTATGTAAGCAATGAACTGAATATTCTCTAAAATACCTTTGAAAATATTTGTAGAGAGTCCCCCCCCCCTCTTTAAAACCTGCCCATCTATGCTATAATACAACAAGAGAGGAAACAGCTATGACTACGGCAAACAGAAAATATAAAGACTCGGTGTTTGTTGACCTTTTCAGTGAAGACGAAAAGGCAAAAGAAAACTTCTTGTCGCTGTATAATGCTTTACATAATACTAATTTACAGCTTTCATGCCCGGTAGAAAATATCAGGCTTGATAATATCATGTATATGAACATAATCAATGACGTTTCCTGCCTTGTTGATAATAAAATTATCGTGTTAGCTGAACACCAATCTACCATAAACGAAAATATGCCTTTACGCTTTTTACAATACATAGCAAGATTGTATGAAAAGTTACAAGCACCGACCGACAGATATTTAAGAAAGTTATCAAAAATACCTACGCCCGAGTTTTACGTTTTTTACAATGGGCTGGAAGACTACCCTGAAACTACAGTTCTTAAGCTTTCCGATGCCTTTATTACAAATCCTCATATCCCGCCACTAGAACTTGAGGTAAAGGTATATAACATAAACAAGAGCAAGGGGGCAGAAGTATTAAACCGTTGTAAACCCCTAGACGAATACAGTTTATTTGTTGAAGAAGTACGCACTCAGACACAACTCGACCCTGAAAACGGCTTTACCAATGCGGTAAAGATATGTATAGAAAAAGGTATCTTAAAGGAATACTTACAAAGAAAATCACGGGAGGTAATTAATATGCTAGTAGCCGAATACGATTATGATACAGACATCGCAGTACAGAGAGAAGAGAGTTTAAGGATTGGTATACAGCAAGGTCTTGAACAAGGTATTAAGCAAGGCTTTTCCGACGGAGCGTACCAAACAAAGCTTGACACGGCAAAACTTATGCGTATACATAATTACCCGATTGGCGAAATTTGTAAAATGACCGGTCTCAGCCAAGAAGAAGTAGAAAGCGTTTGAAGATATCGCCATCCTCGCCCAAAAATGAATCTCCTTGTTTATTTTTGGGCTGCCGGTTTGCAAGCAAATTGGTTACTGTGTAAACCAGCGGCATCCGCGCCTATGTTGAACAGCGTATATCCTTGTCCGCTCTGCAGATGCTAAGAGATGTCATGTTTTTAATTGCCGGTAAATGTGGTGTGCTTATTTTGAGCGGCTCCAATAAAGCCGTTCAAAAATGCTGCCCGCCGAATATGGCTATAAAACCGATAGAACCGAAGCAAGATGTTTTAATCCATCTCCTACCGACTTTGTAGGGCATCTTCTCTTTTAGAAAATGCCCTGCACCCAACTAACCGTGAGAATTATTTTTGCCAAGTAAAGCAAGGAATGTATCAGTAGGTTTTTGTATGGAACCTTGAAGATTAACAAACTCTTTATTATGTGATTCACCTCTATAGATGTACTTTAGTCTATCATATATTTCTTGTGAACCTCGGTATCTGCCCGGCATTTCAATTGGTCTTCGTGGATCATTTTTTAATTTTTCTATTTGTTCTTGAGTTAAATCTTTTAATGGACTATCCTTTATCTCTCCATATATTGTTAAAGTTCCTATTTCTGGTGCGGCATATGGTAGATCTTCAAAAGTTCCCATATTTTTAAATTCTTCTTTAGGAAAAGTAACATTTTTTAATGTAAGTTTTCCAATTCCTGAATTGCCCATGCTATAAGGTAAAATAGTATCTTCAAATTCCCAATCACCGTCTCCTACAACAAAATTCATTTCTATTTTTGAAAAATCACAATTTTTGAAATGAATGTTAGATAATATATCATGGTCAAATTGTGCGTCTGCTAGTTGTTCAGGTGATAGATTTTTAGAATTTAAATCAGTAATAATTGCATTTCTTACGTATGCTTGTTTTTCTCCAGACCTTTTTTTTAGTTCTAAAAATTGATCTGCTGGTAAAACACTTTTGCTAGTATTGTTAGGATTACCGTTGTTGTTAATAATTCCATTGTATCCAGTCCAATTTTCTCCTGTGCAAGGTGTTTTAAAAGCTCCTCCGAAAGTTATACCACCATCTACTTCTTTTATTTTGTTTGATCCAACGAGAAGTGGTAATAAATCTTTTACATTTCCACGAAGTTGAATTTTGCCAACAGTTATTTTATGTTTTATTTTAGGATTATTTATTAAGCTTAATAATTCAGTAGTTTTTGCATATTTTGTGTGATCTTCAGTTCCGTGTAAATCAGGTTCTCTTTCAGCTCGTAAGAAAATCTCAGAATTTTCTGTTATTTTAAAATTTTCACTAAAGCTAAATTGAGCAAGATTAGTTATATCAAAATAATTTGTAGCATCACTTTTAAAGGGAATTTCAATAGGACTGTTATCTGCTGTTTTGTTATTCAGTCGAAAGGCGGAAAACTTTTTTTCTTTTCCTATTGTCAAAACACCTGTTAAAAGTTCCGGTGTTATTTCCTTAGCTGTTATTGTCGAGTTCTGATTTGTAAAACAGTTAATGTTAAGACTATCGGTATAAAGCTCTTTTCCGTTTAAAGTATTCAGTTTTGCCTTAAAAGCTGCGGAATTGATGTCTTCTATATAAATATCGCCCGTTAACCGATAACCGGTTATTTCTCCTCCGTACGCTTTAACAGGCTCTATGGCTACGTTGTTTCCTTGAGTGTCGGTAAAGGTTCCTCCGTTCGGTGTTGGGTTAGCTTTCGCTTCAAGCGTAGCGGAAACTGCCGTTTCTTTTTCAATCTTTACCTTTTGCGTAATGGTATTATCTGTAACAGCCGAATATGTTGCATCGCCTATCGTAAGCACTTTAACCTTATAGCCTGCATTTGCAGAAAGCGTAAAGGTAAGCTCGCTGCCTTTATCAACCATTCCATCGGCAGGAAGAGCAGGCACTACTTCAATGGTGCCGTTTGCGGGCTGGGTTACGGTAACTTTGTATTTTGTATTCGGTGTAGGATTGGACGGATTGGGATTAGGGGGCGGATTGGGATTAGGAGGATTTGGGTTTCCCTGTCCCGGATTTTCAGATGGAGGATTAGTTAAATCG
>NZ_CALHGC010000040.1 GCF_938029485.1 uncultured Treponema sp.
TTTCCTCTATTCTTTTTTCTGCAATAAGGTACCTAAATGCTGATGACTGGTCTGTACGACATCCAGTATTGCCCCTGTCTCTTTTAGAAACTCGTTGATAGCCTTAAGCGAGTTGAAGCCTTCGTGTATACTGCCATCTTGCTCTTTAATCGAAGATGAGATTTCTGCTAACGAAAAACCTGCTGCATCCAAGGTTTCCGAATTTTTATCGTAATTGGCAAGAATACCGGTGAAAGATTTTTGAAACTTTGAAAATAGTGAAATAAAAAGCGACATACTGTTATTGATATCGGCTACCGACGCCTGTAGTTCGGCCATTTTTGTTTCGATTATTTTAGCGAAGGTTCCTGTTTGGGTAGAAAGGTTACGGACTTCATTTGCGATAATTCTAAAGCCGTCGCCAGCCTTACCTGCATGAGCCGCTTCAATCGAAGCATTAATAGCCAGAATACCGGTCTTTACCGAAATATCTTGGATATCGGTAATCATCGCTTTAACTTCGCCGGTGTGTTCCTTGAGCGTTGTGAATGAGGCAGCAGCAGTTTGCGCCGTAGATGCCGCTTCATCGATTTCATCGAGCCGTTTATGAATTTCCTTTTGCAGCGTTTTTCTCCCGCCGAGAGCGACATCCAACAGACCGTTGACCCTGCTCACGTTCGCAGCGGAAGAACTACTCTCTTTTTGAATTTCTTCAAATATCGAAAGGATGGTTTCGAACCGTTCTTCCAGTTGTGCCATCGAACTATTGATAATTTGAAACGAATGCTGAGTTACAAAGTCTAATACGACACCTTTATTATATTTAACGACAATTTTATCTACTAAATCGGTAAAATTTTGAATTGCCTCTTGTTCTTCTACCATATAGTCATTTCCTAAAATAATTGGTCAAGATAATCCACACCGCATTGCAGATGAGAAAGCCAATTTAAGAAAAGTTCTACCTTATCATCGGTATACACAGCTCCATGCTGAGGCGCAATCATAACCGGATTTAACGAACGCACTACCTCAACCCAACGTTTGACAATTTTATTAGCCGCCATATATCGGACGTGAAACGGTTCGATCAATGGAATATGCTCTTGGAAATCGTCGATAAAAAGCGTTTCATCTTCTTCTTTTTCAAATACGGCAGCGCCGATATCACCGCTGAACAAAATACGGGAACGTTCGTCAAAAAGCGAAAACTGTCCCGGCGAATGCATAAAGTGGGAAGGTACACAACGCAGTTTGTTGCCGGACGGCAAGGTAATGCTCATACCCTTATCGGGAATACCGGTCATACGCGAAATATCCACAATGCCGAAATGAGGCATAAAACGTATCCAAAGAGAAGATATATAAATCTTCGCCTGCGTAATACCAAGCCACAAAGCAATACCCGAAGATACGTCAGGGTCTTGATGAGAAAAAAATATGATATCGATCTTATCCACCGAAATAAATCTACTGACAGCAGTTACGACTTGTGAAAAAAGATGCACTCCGCCCGGATCAAGTAAAATACCGCGGCCGTTATCGATGATCAGATACTGCATGGTCTGTACGGCGCCCTTCCGATATTTTGTCTCGCCGCCCAGCCAGATAAATTTATGATTCTCATCTTCGTAAAGAATCTTTCCTTGTACGCTTGTGTCGAGTGTCATGATCTTTTCTTTTACCTCACATCAAAAAAGTACATAAAATACGGCACTATTATATCCATAAATAAGATGATAGACAAGAAGATACTTTTAAAAATATGCGGGTATCTGCGGCTCCTATTTTCAAAAGGTTCAACCTTCATCATCCTTCTATTTTTATCTATTTGTCTGATGCTTATTGTTCTGTTCTATGTGTTTTCTGAAACAGCTCCGATTTTTCCGCCAGTGAGGATTTTAGGATATACTGTTATACCCAGTTTTTTTTCGATACCCTGCAAAATGCGCAGTTCGTACTCGTCGCCGATCACAATGTCAACGCCTTTTTTTCCCGCTCTTCCGGTACGGCCGGCACGGTGTATAAAGACATCGGTATCTCCGGAAAGCTGCATCTGTACGATATAGTCGATATCGGCAATATCAAGCCCTCGGGCGGATAAATCGCTGGTAATCAATATCCGTATCTTGCCCGACCTAAATCGTGCGATAATTTGTTTTCGCTCGGAACCGGCTAACTTACCGTACAGCGGTACCGCATCGATTTTTTTATATTGCAGTTTTTGAGCAAGCGTTTCAACTTCCTGTGCAGGTGCGGTAAAGATAAGCATCTTTTTTGCACCTTTCGGCGCTGCACTATTCAACGCATGGATAAGTGTGCGTAAGGTATCGGCTTTTTCCCGCCGCTCGCTAAAAAGAGCCCAATGTTCGATGGACTTTTGCAACACTCCGGTGTGTGCAATGGAAATATATTCCGGCATTGCAGCAGTTGCCGAACGCCGCAAAAAAACGTTAAGCAATTCAATATTTTTTCCGTTAAAAGTTGCCGAACATGCAAGCATCTGCACATCCGGCGGCGCCGCCGTAAGGACGGCTTGCAACGCATCCCTGCTTTCCCGCGCAAGCTGGCGGTCGGCTTCGTCGATTACCATAGCCGCTATTTCCCGTAGCTTTAATTTTTTTAACCCGATTAAATCGGAAATACGAGCCGGCGTTCCTATAATGACGGAAGGCTTTTCTTTTAAGCCCTCTATTTGCCGCTTTAACGAACTGCCGCCCACGCAAAGCAATGTTTTAAAATATTTGTTATCGGTCTCTTGGAGCTGCGCAGCCGCTTCTTTAATTTGAGAGGCAAGCTCCACCGTCGGACTTAAAATAAGAATACGGGGTGCGGATGATTTTTTCTCATCCTGCATTAGTCTTGTTAAAAGCGGCAATAAAAAAGCAAAAGTTTTTCCCGTACCGGTTTCGGATTTAAAAAAGACGCTTTTTCCTTCTAAGGCAAGCGGTATTACCTTTTCCTGAATAGAGGTAAGTTCTATAATACCCTTTGAGGCAAGTGTTTCAACGAAAGGTTTGAACAATGGTAAATCCAAAAAGTCAGTCATGCTGGAAGGATAGCATATTGTTACGGTAAATGCTATAATGATTACAGCAGGCTAACCGCATCAGATGTCTTTTAATACCTCCCGCAGAATAATGAAGGTTGTCCAATCAGAACTGAACCTTTTCGAGGCTCAGATGATCTCACAGCTTCGATTATTCTGCGATTTTGATTTATTTATCCGGTGAGACTGCTCTGAGATACTCAAAAAAAGAGGTTTCGTTTGAAAATTGGGATTAATACGCTCGGATGCGATCACGGCAGGTCGGGGATCGGAGCTTATATTCTTTCATTAGTACATAATTTGCCAAAAACCGAACACCATATTCAACTTTTCGGGCATGAATTGGATAAATATACCTATACGTCGGGTGTCGAAGGAGTCAAATACACCTGTGTTTCCGTAGGGGATTCCTCTTTTGCGGAACAGACGTGGCATAGTCTTTCTTTCAATGTTTTTGCCCGTAAGCAAAAATACGATATTGTTTTATTTCCGTCGGGGACAAAGCTGCTGCCCATGCGTTTTGAAGTTCCTTCAGTGCTTGTAATGCAGAATATTCTTTCGGATAAATCCCAAGGATACTTAAAAAATATATCGTCATTTGTTTCCAAACTGACACTGAAATCTGCAAGCGGTATTATCAGCCCCAGTAACTATATCAAGAATAATTTGCTGAAAAACGGTATTTCAGAAGATAGAATACGGGTTATTCACAACGGTATCGACACCGATCTATTCCATCCGCATAACCTGCAGGCGCAGGATGCACTGACCATAAAGCCCTTTGCCATCCGTCGGCCGTATATTATCTATGCTTCGCGGGTTACCCATCCCGAAAAACGGCATATCGAGCTAATCAACGCTTTTTCCATCTTTAAACAAAAAACAAAGGCTCCTCACCGATTGGTAATTGCAGGAGCTGATGGCGAACAGGCAGAGCAGGTACATCAGGCAGTTCTCCGCTCTCCTTTTGCATCGGATATTCTACTTACGGGATATTTCCCGCACGAAAACCTTCCGCTGCTGTATTCGGCGGCTGATTTATGCGTGTTCCCTTCTCCCGTCGAAGGAGTAGGTTTGCCGGTAATCGAAGCGATGGCTTGCGGCATTCCGACCGCCTGCGTCCGCGCGGGAGCGCTGCCGGAAATGGCAGGGGATTGTACCTGCTATTTTGAACCGAATAAACCGGAAGAGATTGCCGCAGTCATCGGCAGTCTTATCAACGATACGGCCGGCGCAAATATGGAACGGCGGCAAAAGTTGATCGATGCAGGGATAGAATGGGTAAAACAATATAGCTGGAAAAAAACAGCGGAAGAAACGCTTGCTTATTTGGAGACTATCAGATAAAAGTCTTTATGAGTGTCCGGATGATAACGGCAAGAACCGCTTGCGTTAAGATAAGAGAATCGAGACGAAAGAACAAAAAAGCCGCCCTATTAAGGACGGCTTTCTAGTGCTCGGTACCGATTATCGGTAAATGTAATTGCCTTATCAAAACGATCCCGTTACCGTGCGTATTCGATAATACGTGTTTCGCGGATAAGCGTTACCCGGATACGGCCGGGATATTTCAGATCGTTTTCAATCTTTTTCGCAATATCCCTGCCCAAAGATTTTACCTCTTGGTCGGGTATCTTTTCATTGTTTACCAATACCCGAAGCTCACGGCCTGCTTGGATTGCATAAACTTTTTCAACGCCCGGGAAACCTTTCGCAATTGCTTCAAGGTTTTCGAGTCGCCTAACATAGTTATCCATCGTTTCGCGGCGGGCGCCCGGCCGTACCGCGGAAATTGCATCGGCAATCTGCACCAGTATGGATTCCACACAGGACGGTTCAATATCGTTATGGTGCGAACCGACCGCATTGACGATACGCGGATCGAGGCTCATCTTCCGCGTCATCTCCATACCGACTTCGGCGTGGTTCTTATCGGAATCCGCTTCGGCACCCTTACCGATATCATGCAGTAAACCGCCGCGTTTTGCGATTTCCACATTGGCGCCGATTTCTGCGGCAAGCGTACCTGCTAAAATTGCAACCTCTTTGGAATGCTGCAATACGTTTTGTCCGTAACTCGTTCTAAAATGCAGACGGCCGAGCGCACGCACCATTTCCTGTCCCATATCGTGAATACCGAGGTCAAAGAGCACTTTTTCCCCTTCTTCATACACTATTTGCGAGATTTCGCGCGTAACCTTTTGCACAATTTCTTCAATCCGTGCAGGGTGAATCCGGCCATCCAGAATAAGCCGTTCCAATGCGATACGGGCAATTTCTTTCCGCACCGGATCGAAACAGGAAATAACCACCGCCTCGGGCGTATCATCGATAATAATATCGACACCGGTTAAGGTTTCCAGCGCGCGTATATTGCGCCCTTCACGCCCGATAATCCGCCCCTTCATTTCATCACTCGGCAAGTTCACCGTAGAAACGGTTACATCGCTTGTTAGCCCCAGCTGAATCAGCCGCTGCATGGTCGTAACCAAGATATCACGTGCTTTTTTTTCAGCGGTGAGGTTGGCCTCTTCTTCTATTTTATTGATAAGAACCTGTGCATCCCGCTTCGCTTCATTGGCAAGGCTTTGCATAATCAAATCCTTAGCCTGCGCCTGTGTTAAACCGGAAATCCGCTCCAGTTCTTCCCTATACCGTTCTTCCTCCCCATCCAAGACTTTTTCACGTTCGTCAAGCGCATCCTTCCGCTCAACGAGTTGCTTTTCATTTTTTTCTGCCAATTCCAGCCGTTTATCCAGCTGTTCTTCTTTTTGGGTTAAGCGGCGTTCCATCCGTTGAAGGTCGCTTCTCCGTTCGCGGTTCTCTCGTTCTTGTTGATTTCTTTCCCGAATAAGTTGTTCTTTTGCCTCAAGAAGAATATCCTTCTTTTGAGCTTCAGCCTCTTTTATAGCCTCCTGTAAAACCCGCTCTGCACGCTGTTCAGAAGCAGATAGTTGAAATCTGGCATACAGCCAGCGAATCGTCCATCCAAGAATTAAACCGATAATTACGAGAGCAATACACACGATCACCATCATGATTCCAGACATGTTTGCTCCTTATAACAGTAGATAACTGTCATCTTAAACTTTATACCGAATACCTCAAAATGTCAATAATTTTCAATTTTCTATTTTCCGAACAGGTTTAATATGTAAAAAACCGGAAGTAGCAAATTATAAGAAACCATAGTAATATAGTTATGGCATTTCTAAAATTTTAATAACCTGTCGAGATGCCCATAAATAGGAGGGATCATGAATACGATGGTATTGGTCATTGTCGTCGCGTATCTTTTATTGATGCTTTTTATCGGCTGGATATCTTCAAAAAAGATTAAAACGAATGAAGATTTTATGGTAGCCGGAAGGCGGCTGGGGCCGATTTTAATGGCGGGAACATTAACCGCGACGGAAATCGGAGGAGGAAGCTCGCTCGGTGTGGCGGAGAAGTCCTTCACCAACTGGGGATTGAGCGCATTTTGGTATGTTGCAACGATGGGTATTGCCTATATCGTACTTGCCGTATTTGCCCCCCGTCTACGCCGGACAATGGTTAAAACCGTACCCGAATACTTTAGACGCCGATACAGCAATTCGGCAGGATTGATTACCGCAATTATTATGATTTTACCGCTGATCGGTTTGACGGCCTCTCAGTTTATCGCTTCGGCCACAATTGTCTCTTTTATGCTAAATATCAATTATCCCGTAGCGGTTATCATCGTTGCCATTGTCGTTACCGCGTATTCGATTATGGGAGGTTTATGGAGCGTTACCATTACGGACTTTGTGCAGGTGTTCTTGATTATCATCGGTATGGCACTTGCACTGCCGTTCTCTCTCAATCTTGCAGGCGGTATGCAAGCAGTTGCGGCAAATGTTCCGCCCGACACATTCAATCCGTTTAAGGGAATCGGTATCGGCGCGATTATTTCGATGATCGTTATGTATATTGCATCGTTTTCGGTGGGGCAAGAAGCGGTTTCTCGCTATTATGCCGCCCGTGATGAAAAAGCTGCCGTACAGGGCTCAATCATTTCCGCAATACTGAACTTTGTATATGCCTTCATTCCGACGCTTCTCGGTATCATTACGTTGGCGCTTATCAATATGAAAAAAATAGACGGAGATATCATACTGAGCCAAGGACCAAAATACGCACTGCCGCATTTGGCGATGGCAACAATGCCTGCATTGATTGTCGGACTTCTCTTTTCCGGTATTATTTCTGCAACGATGTCGAGCGCCGACTCTGACTTACTGGGCGCCGGTTCCATATTCGGAAACGATATCTACAAAATTTATATCAAACCGAATGCGACAAACAAAGAAGTTATGCGGGTTACGCAAATCACCATGCTGATAGTCGGCATATTCGGTATGCTCATTGCACTGTTTAACACAGGCAGCATCATTAAACTGCTGCTGTTCTCCTTTACGCTGCGAGCGGCAGGCGCCTTTTTCCCGTATGTTATGGGGCACTATTGGAAGCAGGCGTCAAACATCGGCGCTATTGCCTCGCTCATTGCCGGAAGTATTGTCGTCATCATCCTTGAGCAAACAAAGACCTCACTTTTCGGCCTTGACCCCATCATTCCGGGATTGGCACTCAGCTTTATCTGCTTTGTTATCTGCAGTAAGATATTCAAACCGAATACCGAAAGCCTTGATTTAGCGGAAGAAAACGACTAGGACATCTGAAAAAACTCGGTTAGATTTGCTTTGCATCCTTCAGGATAGAAGATGCCGCATTAGCAAAGCATCTCAGCGCCTCGCAGTTTGAAGTAAAAATCCGGACTGCGAGAGCTATTCCTAACTTTTACAATCAACAACCCCGACGCAAAGCATCGGGGTATTAACCCCTCGCACGAATAAAGGCTTACGGATAGGGGAAATGCGTGTAAACGGCTCCGAAAAAAGCCTTGATAACGGCAAATAGCTCTCTCCGCCGCTCGGAATCTACCGTGTGCAGCTCTTTTAAAATATGCATTGAATGAGTAAGTCCGTTAGCGGTTAATTCACTGAGTGTTTCCGCACCGGTGCCGAATAGAACGGCAAACAACGTTTCGATAAATTCTTTCCGCTCGGTATCGTTAAGATGAGAAAGCCATTCCCGCATGGTTTTTTCCGCAAAATAGCTTTCCTTTGTCCGCCCTTGCTGATAGGTTACAAACTCGTCCCGTTTAATTTGCCAAGAAAATGCATCATGCTGCCAGAAGGTGTTGGTTTCGGCGCTTTCAATAACGGTATAATGCGGTAGATAGGATAACAGCACGCCGACAACGGACGACTGCGGAATAAAAGAAGCGGTTTTAGGGATAATCGCTTGAAATCCGCTCCGCTGTTCAATATCAAAGGCAAAGCCGGGGCCGTCAAAACAGAACACCCGCTCAATCTGCTCCCGTATCGAAGCGGCGGCAGTCCCGGCCGCATAGAGCGCAAGGTTTCCGCCCTTGGAATGCCCCGCAAGGTAGAGTTTTTCAGTGCCGCATACCACGGCAGCTTCCGCAGCCGTCGAAAGATAATCCGCTGCTGCAATATGAGAGGGGATAGGTGCGGAAAGGCTCAAAAGGCAGTCTTCTTTCCATCCGATTATACTATCGTCCGTACCTCGATAGACAACACAGGCGCACCCCGTTGGAAGCACGGCGGTCATCGCTGCGAACTGTTTATCCGCATTGCGGTCAATCTCATTTACAAAGCCTTTTAAAAGGATAGAACCGAAGCGCTCCGTTTCCCCAGCGGTTTTGAGCAAATCGGCGGTGAGCGGGTTGATCAACACCCCGAACTCTTCAGGGGTTCCGCGCGTAGAATCGGCGGCGTAGATACGGGCAGCTTCCCGCAGCGTAATACCATCGGTAAATTGAGCAGGGACAATATCGGAAAAGTTAAGGTAAGAAAGTTGACACAGTACCAGCGCATCTACCGCATTGAACGGGCGCACTTCAAAGGGAAGATCGCCGCGCCAGACTATATAATCGGAAAGGTTTGCCATCGAAGGTTATGTTCCTGCAATGCTATTTTGCAGCGATTTTATTATACAGTGCATCAAGATCCGCCTGCGAAAAATACGAAATATGCACGACGCCTTTTTCAAGGTCGCCTTTAATTTCAACCTTTGTACCCAGCGCATCGATAAATTGCTGCTCAATATCTTTGACTGCAAGCTGCGCATCATCCGCTTCCGGCCGACTTACCGGCTGCGGTGCCGTATTTTTCTGTCCGGCGCGGCTGCCGTTTTTTAGCTGAGCCGCCTGCATTTCCGCTTCACGTACCGAAAGAGCCTGCTCCGTAATGCGGGTAAACAGCAGCGTTTGATCCGCCGGATTGATAAGCGAGAGAATTGCCCGCGCATGACCTGCGGTGATGGAGCCTTTTTCCAGCGCTGTCTGCATTTCGTCGGGCAGCTGTAAAAGCCGCATTGCATTGGCAACCGCCGACCGGCTCTTCCCTACCCGCTTGGCGGTCTCCTCCTGATTGAGGTTGGACAGCTGCATAATCTCCTGATATGCCTTAGCCTCTTCAATCGGATTGAGGTTTTCCCGCTGGATATTTTCGATAAGTGCAATTTCAAGCTTTTTGCTGTTTTCAAATTCACGGAAGATAACCGGAACTCGCGTAAGCCCCGCTAAAAGAGCCGCCCTCGTTCTCCGCTCTCCCGCAATAATATAGTATTCATCGCCGTTTTTTTCCGCGATAATCGGCTGAATAATCCCGTGTTCTTTGATGGAAGCGGCAAGCTCCTGCAAAGTCTCTTCGTTAAAGGTGCGGCGGGGCTGATACGGATTTGGTTTTAACAACGCGGGGTCAAGTTCAACCGGAGCAGCACCCCCAGTATCGGCACGATTTTGGGTACCGGCTGTTTTCGCAGCGGACGCCGACATTGCAGTTCCTTGCATCGCAGCAGCTTGTCCCGCCCCCTGCTGTGAGCTTACCGGCCGGCCGCCGGTGAATTGTCCAGAGCCGGACTGTCCGGTACTTGATCGTACATCTGAGACTCCCGCAGCCGCATTGTTTGAGGACAAATCCGCGATATCGGGGGAAAGCAGGGAATCAAGTCCTTTACCTAATGCAGCTTTAGGCACGGTCAAGCACCTCCTGAGCGAGTTTTTCGTAGCTGCGGGCGCCGATACAGGAAGCGTCATACTTGCAAATGGGAAGCCCGTGGGAAGGCGCTTCGGACAGGCGGACATTACGCGGGATAATCGTACCGCATACACGATCCTTAAAATAGGCGGTAACCTGCTGCACAACTTCCTGTGCAAGCTTTGTGCGCGAATCGTACATCGTGAAAAAGATACCGCCGATTTTAAGGCTGGGATTGATCTTTTCCTGTACTCTTTTAACGGTTTGTAACAGGAGTGTTAAGCCCTCAAGCGCAAAATACTCGCACTGCAGCGGAATAAACACTTCATCCGCAGCAGCAAGCCCGTTTAGCGTTAAAATCCCCAACGACGGAGGACAGTCAATTAAAATATATTCATATTCGTCTTTCAGAAGCGCAAGGTGATCGCGGAGAAAAAATTCCCGGGATTGCTGATCGACCAATTCGATAGTGGCGCCCGATAAATTGATATCGGCGGGGATTGCAT
>NZ_CALHGC010000041.1 GCF_938029485.1 uncultured Treponema sp.
GAGCGTCGAAAGAAAGAGGCTTTTACCGAACCTGCGCGGACGGCTGAGGAAATAAACTCTACTACCCGTTACTAATTGAAAAAGATACTTTGTTTTGTCTACATAGAGATAGCGGTCATTCCGTAAGACCTTAAAGCTCTGTACGCCGATCGGCAGTTTGCGGGTAACGTTCATAGCAGTAGTATAGCAGGGTTCCATACTTTCTGCAATTTAACCGAAGCGGAGATTATCATGCACCGACCGGGTCTGTCCAAAAAGGTGCTTACTTTTTCGCCATCCCAGCCGAGCAGCATTAAAACAGATACGTCTCCGGCGGAACCGGTTTTCCGGAAAACGTAAGAGTATCCTCAAACGAAACGGCGCCGGTTAATTTTAAAATTCTGCGCTTGTTGCAACGGTATCGGTCTTGAGTTTTAAGAAAGCGGTAAATTCATCGACGGACATCGTTTTTTGCGCTCCTTTCAAAAGCCGGACGGTAACACTGTTGTTCTGCTTTTCTTTTTCACCGACAACCAGCTGGTAAGGAATTTTTTGCCCTTGATACTTCCGTATCTTTGCGTTCATACGATCGGTATCGATGTCTGCCTTTACGCGGAAGCCGGCTTTTGAAAGAGACGCGGCGATACTCTCGGCATATTCGTTAAATACGGGAGCGACGGGAATAACCATTGCCTGCACCGGAGAGAGCCACGGGGGCAGAGCGCCGCCGAATTGCTCAATCAAAATACCGATAAACCGTTCCAGCGAACCGAGCGCCGCACGATGCAGCATGACGGGCTGATGCTTTTGGTTATCCTCTCCGATATACTCGGCATTCAACCGTTCCTTAGAAGGCAGTTGATAGTCCGCCTGTATGGTACCGCATTGCCATTCTCGGCCAAGCGCATCGACAAGCGTGAACTCAAGTTTAGGCCCGTAAAAGGCGCCTTCTCCGGGGGCAATTTCGTATTCGAGTCCTGCCGCTTTACAGGCTTCTGCCAGCGCATTCTCTGCCCTATCCCATGTTGCATCATCGCCGACACGCTTTTCAGGCCGCGTGGAAAACTTGACGAGTATGGCTTTATCATCAAAGCCGAAATCTCGATAGAGCGACTTGAGCAGGTTACAGAACTTGCAAACCTCAGAGGAAATCTGGTCTTCCGTACAGAAAATATGCGCGTCATCCTGCACAAAGCCGCGCACCCGCATAATCCCATGCAGCGAACCGGACGGCTCATTCCGCGTACAGGATCCGAACTCCGCAATACGCAGCGGCAAATCGCGGTAGCTTTTTATTCCCTGTTTAAAAATTTCGACATGACCCGGACAGTTCATCGGTTTAAGTGCAAACACCCGTTTCTCGCTTTCGGTGATAAACATATTTTCCTTGTATTTTTCCCAGTGCCCCGACCGAAGCCAGAGACTCTGCGGCATAACAAAGGGGGTATTTACTTCGACATAGCCGTCCTCTTTAATCTTCTGGCGTACATGCTGCTGTACGGTTAAATAGAGCGTCCAGCCGTTCGGGTGCCAGAATACTTCGCCGGGATTGTCTTCTTCGATATGGAATAAGTCGAGTTCCCGTCCTATTTTGCGGTGATCGTTTTTCTCCGCTTCCACCTGCATAGTCAGATACGTTTTAAGATCATTGGGCGTTTCCCATGCCGTACCATAGATACGGGTCAGCATCGGGCGTTTTTCATCGCCGCGCCAATAGGCGCCCGCAATTTTTTGCAGCTTAAAACTTTGCGCGTTAATTTCTTTTGAATTGGCAACATGAGGCCCCTTGCACAGATCGACAAAATTGCCCGACCGATAAATCGAGATTTCCGCATCTTGCGGTAAATCATTGATAAGCTCGCATTTGTACGGCTGGTCTTTAAAAAGCTCAAGCGCTTCTTGGCGGTCGATAACTTCTTTTACAAAGTTCTGCGGAGTTGATAAAAGACGACGCATTTCTTTTTCAATGCGGGCAAGATCATCCTGTGTAATCGATGTCGGAAGGTCAAAATCATAATAAAACCCGTGTTCAACAGCAGGTCCAATAGCGACCTTTGTGCCGGGGAATAAATTCATAACAGCTTCTGCCATTATATGTGCAATGCTGTGCCGTAGTAACGGTAGTTTTTCAGATTTCGGTAATGAATAGTTCATACACCCTCCCTTTTATATCTTCCATTATATAAATATAAGTAAAAGCATACCGCCGAATTTTTAGACTGTCAAGACGCTATAAAACCGGCA
>NZ_CALHGC010000042.1 GCF_938029485.1 uncultured Treponema sp.
ATAGGCTTTCAGTTTTTGGGACAGCCCCAGGTCTAGTGTCTTTTTGGGTAAAGTTGATCGAAGTTTGCGCCGCGCCTCCTGAAAAGATAATCTGACGTTTCGCTTTTGTATTGCCGTATTCGCCCGGACTTTTGGTAAGCTCGTTACCGGCAATGGTGAGCGTTCCTCCGTTTTGGACGTAATCGATATGATATTCGCTTTCTTCGGAAGGAAAGGTAATATCGGCAGCTGCATCGGTTACGGTAAACGCGCAGGAACGCACTATTTCCGTTTTATTACATGATAGCGAACCCCGCGCAATATTGATTACGGCATTTTTAAATACACATTCGGTACTTGTTATCGCTCCCATATTCAACATTGCAAGGATATGTACCGCCTGCACTCCTTCGAGTCGGATATCCGCACGGCTTACCCGTATGCTGCAATTTTCCAGTACCATTGTTTTCGGTATAAAGACGTACAGCGTTCCCTGCGAAGGAGTCATTTGGCGTATCCGCAGCGTTTTTTGCGTCTCTATACAGGAAAGCTTTTTACCTTCCGCAAGTTCAAACCGGTATGCGATGCGCTCTTCATCAGATAATTCCACAATCAAATGAACCTGAGAAAGCTCAATATCAAGGCCGTCGGTTTTCGGCCGTGCGTAGGTAAGCTCTTCGCCGAAAGCGGCCGAGGCGGATAGCAAGAATACGGCAGCAAAAACAATGTTTTTTTTCATCATCATGGAGTGTTCTCGTTCCTTAACAAGCCAAACGGCTTATCGGTTTATTTGTCGTTCCAATAGTAACTGTCAGGGTAATGGCGTTCACCGAATACTGCCGTACCGACTCGCAGCATCGTTGAACCTTCTTCAATGGCGATTTCGAGGTCGCCGGACATCCCCATCGAAAGAATATCGGTAGAAACATTCGGCAGCCCCATCGCGGCAACGCGCTTTTGTACCTGTTTAAGGCGGCGGAAGCACGCCCGTACCTTCTCTTCTTCGCCGGAAAATAGTCCGATGGTCATAAACCCGCGAATAGTGATGTGGGGTAGGGCGGCAATGGCTTTTACCAAAAGATCCGCATCCTCCGGCACACAGCCGAATTTGCTTTTCTCCGCCGAAGTGTTTACCTGCACTAAAACATCGAGGTTACGGCCTTCCTGCGCAAGCCGCTGTTCCAATTTTTGCGCCGTATCGAGGTTATCGATTGATTGGATACATTGCGCATACTGAACCACCTCTTTAATCTTATTCGATTGCAGATGTCCGATAAAATGCGCCGTATGCGGAACTACGGAAAGCGCCTCGTATTTATCGCGAAGCTCCTGAATCTTGTTTTCTCCGATTAAGGTGCATCCGCAGGAAAAAGCCTGTAGTATCCGCTCCGGCTCGACGGTTTTGGTTGCAAGCAGCAGTTGCACTTCTTTGGGATCGCGCCCTGCCTTTTTGCAAGCCGTTTGAATTCTTTTCATAATATGCCGGATGTTTTCTTGAATAATATGGTCCATGAAAGTGTGCCGTAATGCTCCTGATACCTTAAAGTATATAATCCCTTAGGTATTTATGCAATGCATCATATTGACTATTTTCCGGTTCGCGTATACTATTGAATATCTTTTTGTAATGTAATTTATGAATATGGAGGTTACCTTATGGCAGTGCCAAGAGCTAAAACATCAAAAGCACGCACACGCCGCCGCCGAGGAATCAATATGCGGTTAAATGCGCCTCATCTTGTGGAGTGTGCAAATTGCGGCAACTTAATTTTATCTCACCATGTATGTTCCAAATGCGGTTTTTACCGCGGACATCAGGTTGTTGATCCGGATACATTAAATTAAGAGAGGATTTTCTTTATGGACGAATTATTTGTTCAAATTCAAAAGCTGATTGCAGAAAAATTGGAAATTGATGCGGATAAAATTACGCTCGATTCTTCATTCCGCCAAGATCTCGGCGCCGACAGCCTTGATACGTACGAATTGGTGTATGCAATCGAAGAAGAGATGGGAATAAAGATTCCTGATGGAAAAGTAAGTGAATTCGAAACTGTTCGGGATGCTTACGATTTTATTAAATCTCAGTCGAAATAGTAGCACGAAGGATGTTGTTCTTGTTTCCTTTTAAGAATGTTTTGGAAAAACAACGGAAGCAAGAACTACTTGCTTTTCAAAAAAAAGCAGGCTGTAAATTTAAAAATATTCAATTACTTGATATAGCTTTCCATCATCGTTCGTTTTCCAATGAGCACAGCGATTCTCCCATCAACAATGAACGGCTTGAATTTTTGGGCGATTCCGTACTCGGTATGATTGTTGCGGCGGAGCTGTATCGTGCTCATCCCGATAAACCTGAAGGGGATCTTGCAAAAATTAAAGCTGCCGTCGTTTCCGAAGACTCGCTTTTTCCCATTGCGCTGAATCTCAATATCGATACATATTTAATGCTGGGGCACGGTGAAGAAGTGTCGGGCGGAAGGAAGAAAAAAGCTCTGCTTGCCGATGCGGTGGAAGCACTTATCGGCGCTCTCTACTTGGATTCGGGGTTCAAGGATGCTCAACGGTTCGTATTAAAAATTATTAAACCGCAGATGCAGTTAGTCGAACAAAATAAACACCGATATCGGGATTATAAATCATTGCTTCAAGAATATGTGCAAAAAAAATACCGCATTATCCCGAAATATGTGCTGGTAGAGACATCGGGGCCGGATCATGATAGAGTTTTTCAAATAAAAGTTGTCATTAAAGATAGAGAATATGAGCCTGCGTTAGGAAAAAGCAAAAAAGAAGCGGAGCAGGCCGCAGCGGAGGCCGCATGGCGGACATTGCATCTTCTATGAGCGGGCATTTTCCGAGAGTAACCGATTTTTGGAAAATATCCGAGTAAGCGACGGTTGAGATTTTATTTTTTACAATATATACTTGGTCGAGGAGTCTGTATGTTTTCATTTATGAGAAAAGATTCGGAGATAGAGATGGATAGAGCCGCCTCTCCGATAAGCGGTGTTGTGTTTCAGGTGCAAGAAGTGGAAGCGCTGATGGCTGCTGCAGAAGATATTGCATTAAATATCAAAAGTAGAATAGCAGGCGCCTCGCAGGTTATTTTTAAAAACCTCAAACAAGAACATCAATTTGAGGCTTTTGCCGAAAGTATCCGTTCTATTTTAAGTTCCATCATATCGGTTCAAGAGCAGTTGCAAGAGGTTCATAGCTGTACTACCGCATTGGAGGGGACAGCCGGAAAAGCGAGCTCTTCGGTAGAGCAAATAACCGATTCGGTAAACCGCGTCGCAAATATTGTTACCGACAGAATTTCGGTTACGTCTCAGCTGACGGATGCCGTGGCAAAAGGCTCTTTAAAAGTAAAGGATTTATTTGCGGTTATCGATAGCCTTAATCAAAATATCGATGCGGTAAAAGATATTATCGGTTCGATCAACGACGTCAGTGCACAAACGAATCTATTGGCAATGAACGCGGCGATTGAGTCTGCCCATGCAGGCAAGGCCGGTTTAGGGTTTGCCGTTGTTGCAGGCGAAATTAGAAAGCTTTCGGAGGCAACCGCTCTTAATGCGGCTGATGCTTCCAAGACGCTTAAAAATATGCTTGAAGCACTTCAAACTGCACGGACTACCGCTGATGAAACACGTACTGCAATGACGCTCATCGGTAGTTCGGTAAATGAAACAACCAACTCTTTTGTCGAAATTTCCTCCGAGATGAATATGCTTGCGGGAACGAGTACGTCGGTACGCGACGCAGTTATGCTGGTGCCGGAGTCTGCCGCAGATTTAAATGCCCGCGCAGATACGGCTATCGAACATGTCAATCAAATTGCGAATCAAGTGGATAGAGGTAAGGTTATGCTGTCAAGTTTGCAAACGACCGCAAATGAAGTCAGCGACTTAATGAGCAGTGCATTGTTTAATATGAACAGTATTATCGACAATACTGTTACGATCGATTCTTCTACTGAAAAAGGTGTCGATCTTTTAAATGGAAAAACAATTGCCGCCGAACACGCTATGCCGTTTACGCTTATCGTCTTAAAACATCTCGGTTGGGTTACTAAAGTACGCGCTTTGATCGACGGGCGTCTTGACGCAAGCGGAATTGAATTGGGCGACCATAAAAAATGCGATTTAGGGCAATGGATTGATAAAGAAGCTTCATCGTTCGAAGGGTTAACGCAACATCCTGAGTTTAAAAAACTCATGATACAGCATGAGCAGCTCCATAACGTTACAAAAACAGTCGTTAGTCAGCTTAAAACGATGTCAAGAACCGAATTGGAATCCTCATATTCAAAATTGCTGGAATATTCCGCATCGGTTATCGAAAGTTTGAGCATATTGCGCCAATTTATCGAAAATAAACAAAATAAGAAAAGCTGACATCACCAAAGCGTCGGATTGGGAATCGGGTTTTAGACTGTTTTCTTGATTCGGCGGCCTTTTATATTTCGGCAAGCGGAATATGATATACGCTGGAACAGTTTCGGCAGACAATCTCAAGCGGATCGTCTGCCGTTTTTTTTAAGTTTTCACGTTCGGATTCCGGTAGTTTTCGCAATGCTTCCAAATAGTGCTCTTTTGAGCACGGACAATCGAACGTAATGCTCCGTGCCGCAACTGCTTGAGGGTTAAATTCCCGTAAAAGGCCGAAAATAATATCTTCGCAGTTGCCGCCTTCGGCGAACCAATCGCCGAGCGGAGGAGATGCGGAAAAAGCCCGTTCCATACGACTAACCGTCTCTTCAATTTCCGCTTCCGTCTTCGATTGTCCGTTTCGGATCGTCCCTCCTGTAACCGGCATCCGTTGAATAAAAAAGCCTCCGGCGCCGACTACCCGTCCGATGCTGTCAAATCGGATACTTGTATTAAAAGCGGTATAGAGCTGTTCCGATTGCCGGAAGTACCATGCAAGGTCTTTTGCGATATTCCGGTATTTAATTTCGGCAATACCGCGTTGCGGTTCCCGTCCCTCCGCTTGATATGCTTCCGGAAAACGAGTAACGCTGATAGTGCCGTTTCCGAAGAACGGCTCGAGATCCCAGCTTTCAAGCGGAGCGGTAATCGGAATGGGATTTTGCAAAAGATACCCGCGTACGGAACCCCGCGAATCGGCCTCTACGGAAAAACCGGTTGCAGAACCATCCGTTTCGTAACGCAGTTGGAGCGTTTCGCGCCCTTTCATTGTTTGAATCATCAGTGCGGCACAGAGACCCGCCTGACCGAGGACAAGGGTTTCCAGAATACCAAGCCGGTGCTGCGCGCGTATTTGGTTTACGAACCGTGTGCCGTGAAAAAGTCCGCCGCGGAACAGTCCGCCGCCGGCAGTAAAAATATGGAGTTCATCTTTTTCAAGTTTATCAAGGTGCTGTTGCAGCGCCGTATCCTCAATGGGTGCGTATATCATATCCGTATGTTAATAAAATAAGCTGCCAAAAACAAGGGGCGGCAGGGTAAAGGCATCAGGCCGTTTTTTACCGACCCCGCAGAAAAATTGATACTATTCGACCAGAGTTGAACCTCTTCGCGGTTCAAATGGTCTCA
>NZ_CALHGC010000043.1 GCF_938029485.1 uncultured Treponema sp.
GGACCGGCACCGACGGAACAGCCGTTTACCGGCGCATTACCGCTTGCAACCGCAGCCGCAAAACCGTCACAGCCCGGGAAACCGCACGCGCCGCAGTTTGCACCGGGAAGCACCTCACGGATTTTTGCCACCGTTTCATCAGGCGCCACATAAAACAGCTTTTTAAAAAAGCCCAACAAAAAGCCTATTGCTAAGGATAAAATCAGCGAAACAACAAGCGTTAAAATAATCGTATGCATACTCTTTTCCTACTCCTCTAAATCATGCCTGCAAAACCGCCGAATGCCAACGATAGTAAAGCAGCAGCGATAAACAGGATAGGAGTACCCTTGAGGTACTTAGGTATCGGGGCGATGTCGATGCGTTCGCGTAAACCGGCAAACAATACCATCGCAAGCATATAGCTGATTGCGACACCGATCGAGTACACCATCGACTGAATAAAGGTATAGTCGGCAGCGATAACATCGAGCGTAACCGCAAGAATGGCACAGTTCGTGGTAATCAGCGGTAAGTACACCCCCATCGCCGAATACAGAGCAGGCGCCGACTTCTTTAAGTAGAACTCTACCAGCTGAACCAAGCTCGCAATAACCAAGATAAAAAGCAAGGTCTGCAAAAAGCCGAGATTGTACGGAGCAAGAACCAATTTATAAAGCGGATAGGTCGCAGCAGTTGCAATAACCGTAACGAAGAGAACCGCCCATCCCATACCGGTGGATTTTTTCACATCGGACGTCATCCCGACAAATGAGCAAAGCGCAAGGAAGCGGATAAAGACGATATTCTTAACGAATACCGCAGCAAGAAAAATCTTAAACAGTTCCATTTTCAGTTCCCTCCGTTGCAGGTGCCGCAGCAGCCGCAGATTCGGTATCAGACGTTGCCGCGGCCGTGGATGCGGCGGCTTGCTTTTCCGCTTCCGCTTTTAATGCGGCTTCTTTCGCCAGCTCAGCTTCCCGTAATGCGGCAGCCTCTTTCAGCGCCGCTTCTTTTAGCGCAGTCGCTTTCCGTATTTTCCGCTGCTTGCGCTGATCCTGTACCAAATACGTTAAGGCAATCAGTAAGCCGAATACAAAGAAGCCTCCGGGAGAGTTCGCAAAAAACTTAATAAGGTAATCATCCGGTAACAGACGTACACCGAGCACGGTACCGGTTCCCAAAAGCTCACGGATAGCGGACATCACCACCAAAACCCACGTAAAGCCCAAGCCCATACCGAAAGCATCGGCCATCGCTTTTAAAGGAGACTCCTTTGAGGCAAAGGATTCGACACGTCCCATAATGATACAGTTTACAACGATGAGTTTAATAAAAATACCCATCGATTCGGAAAGTTCCGGTAAAAAAGCCTGCATCAAAAGGTCTACAATAGTAGTAAACGATGCGATAACAATAATAAAAATAGGAATACGGATATCATTCGGAATAAATTTCCGGAATATACTGATAATCATTTCGCTCAACACGATAACGAAGGTCATCGCGAGCCCCATACCGATACCGTTGGCAACCGATGTAGTGATAGCGAGCGCGGAACAAAGCCCGATCATCAGCATAATGAGAGGGTTTTCTTTTACCAACCCGTTCGTAAAAATTCGTACATACTCTTTCATAGCCGTTCTCCTCTTAGTTTCCGCTGCCTGCGCTGCCGATACCTTGGCTGTTCATGTATGAAGAAGCGGCATCGACGGCAATTTTTACCATGCGGGTAACAGCGGTAGAGGTAATCGTAGCACCGGCAATCGCCTGAATATCGTCTCCCAGCGCAAAGGCGTCGGAGATGGGTTTATTATTGAACTGCCCGATGAACGGTTCATCCTTCGCTTTTGATCCGATACCGGGTGAATCGGTTAATACTAAAAACTGAATCATTCTCAGTTTTCCTTCCATATCAATACCGGTAAGAATTGTTGCCTGATCATACGTATGACCGCTCACCGTTACGATAACACCCGCCGGTTTATCCC
>NZ_CALHGC010000044.1 GCF_938029485.1 uncultured Treponema sp.
GGGTATGTCCGGCCGTACCGCTTGTTTCAGTATATGCGACGCAACCGCTGCCATTTCCGCCTGTGAATCCCCTGCCGTGTGATACGCTTCTTTTGTTTCTTCCGAAAAGGCGCCGAAGTTTAAAAACGGGAGCAGGTATACTGCGAGCTTTTCCGTTCCCTTGATAAGAATCACCGGATCGGCAAGGCGGCTCGTGTCCTGCGCAATGTAAATGCGCTGGTTTTGCAGTATCTCGCGGGCAAAGGCAAGCCGCTGTGCGGAGTCGTGATTGCCGGGGATGATAAACACCGCCGTGTCGGGACAGGCCTCCCGTATCCGTGCGAGGAACTTGCTGAAAAGCGAAACCGCCTCGGCCGAAGGGATGGCACGGTCGTACACATCGCCTGCAATAATCAGCGCGGCATAGCCGTTCCGGGTAAGGATATCGTGAATGTCGTTCAGCATTTTTTCCTGCACACCGAGCAACGGCGTTTCATGCAGCGTCTTTCCCAAATGCAAATCGGCGGTATGGAGCAGTTTCATCCTTGCTACTGTATGACTAATATCCGGTTCTGTAAAGGGGCGGGATAATTAAAGATTGGGTAGGGTGTAAGAATGAAAACCTAACAATCATCAACCCCGATGTAGTATGTGAGTATTAAGCTTCCGTACAGGAAAAATAGATAAGATTTTGTCTAATCAACATACCCCAGCGTTCTGTACCGGGGGATGTTGATCTTGAAGTCGGTTTACCAGCTTTCTTGTCGAATTACATAATCGTTAAAGGAGTGCTCCGCCAACACACCTTTTACTTTTTCAAGATCGGGAGATTGTATTCCCGTAAGCACAACCCGTACTGATTTTTCGGTTCGTTCATACGCAGGATCAAAGCCTATTTTTCGCAGCTGTACTACAAGCCGCAACGCATTTTCTTCCCGTGTAAAAGAGCCGAGCTGAATTCTCCATAACACACCGGAATTTCCGGGCACGTAAACCGGTGCCGGAGTTTGTCCCGCCCGTGCGGGATACGGCTGTTTCGCAGTGGTATTGCCGCCGTTTGGCGCTTTCTCATCTGCAGGTGCCGTTTGATCGGTCTCTGATGGAGCGGCAACAGGTTGCGCTGTTTGAACCGTTCCGGATCCTTTTCCCGTTACACCGGTCATCTCATCCTTCTGGACAGGAACGGCTTCAGGTTGTGTGTCGGATGCGGAAGGTGTTTCTTTTTGTGCAGTTTCCGGCGACATATCGTTGTAAACATCGTTTGCCGCTATTAAAGCGGCATGATCGAGTGAGTCGACTTTTTTAATCGAAACCCGTGTGATACCGCGGCTAATCATTCCCAGCGATTCGGCTGCTGCTTTTGATAAATCTATCTCGCGATTCGCAACGAAGGGGCCTCGGTCGTTTACTCGAACTACCACTTTTTTTCCGTTTTCAAGATTTGTTACCTCAAGAAAAGTTCCAAACGGCAGTGTTTTATGAGCTGCCGTATAAGCATTCATATCGAAAATTTCGCCGCTTGATGTTGGTCGGCCGTTAAAAGCTTCTCCATAATAAGATGCATAAGTTTCTGCTGTGAGTAATTCTTCCGCTCCAAGGGGTAATAGTAATAATGTTCCGATCAGAGCCGTCAGTACATGGTATTTTTTCATAAAATCCTCCCATAGCTTCATACAAACAATATCGGAAAGAGATAAAAAAAATTAAGCGTAAAAGAAGAGAGATGTTTTACGGAAGCGGCGGGAGATAAAACGGCCTGCCGGAGACGAGACTTGAACTCGTACGACCGTTTCCAGTCAAGGGATTTTAAGTCCCTGGTGTCTACCAATTCCACCACTCCGGCAAAGATGATATACTATACCGGAAATCATAGAGGCGGTCAAGATTGTTCACGGATTCTCATTGTCATTTACGGCATATTTCACAAAAAGCGGTTCATTTTCCGCTCATATTAAAAGCGATGCAGGAAGAAGGCTTCCCTTTCATAATGGATATAGGAACCGATGCAGGAGATTTTACGCCGCGGTATAACACTATTGCGGATGCGTGGGGTGCAGACGGAAGCATACCGAATTTTATTCATTTTTCTGCAGGGCTGTGGCCGGGACGTACCGCTATTGAACATCGAGTAGAAGCGATGCAAAAACTTGACGCTGATATTCAAGCAATTCTCAAAAGCGGGCAGCCGTATGCGGCCGTCGGGGAATGCGGTATCGACCGGTATTGGAACCATGCCGGGGCTACCGGTACGGGTACCGGCGACCTTGCGGGCGAAGAACAGCTTTTTAAGGAACAGCTTGCACTTGCCCAACGGTACGGATTAGCCGTTATCATCCACTCCCGCGACGGTTTTGAAGCAACACTCCGCTGTATTGACGAAGTAGGGTGGAATCGCGGCGTTATTCACTGCTTTTCGTACGGAAAGAAGGAAGCGGAGGCCTTTTTGGAACGAGGCTGGTATCTTTCATTTCCGGGCACGATTACATACGCCGATAATGCGGAAACGGCCGCCGAAATAGCGGAACTGGTACGTATGGTTCCCGACGACAAGCTGCTGCTGGAAACGGATGCCCCGTACCTAGCCCCTCAACCGGTTAGACGGGAGATAAACACCCCGCTGAATATTCCCTATACCTATCGGACAGCTAGCGAATATCGGCATTGTACGGTAGAACACTTATGCGAAATCGTGTACCGGAATTGCTGCAAGCTCTTTTCGTGCTGAGCACTTGAAATAAACGGCAACGCCGTAGATGCACCGCATATTTTCAAAAGTATAGTTGACAGGTTCAATAGCTTTTCTTACTATAGTCAGATATGGATAAACACATTACAGCAGACGAACTCCGTTCCAAGTATATTGCATTTTTTAAAAGTAAAAACCATACGGAAATTTCCGGTAAGTCGGTTATTCCCGAAAACGATCCCACCGTCTTATTTACCACCGCAGGTATGCATCCGCTCGTTCCTTATTTGATGGGAGAACCGCATCCTGCGGGAACCCGTTTAACGGATTATCAAAAGTGTATCCGCACCGGAGACATCGATGCGGTAGG
>NZ_CALHGC010000045.1 GCF_938029485.1 uncultured Treponema sp.
GATTTGTCAAATCCAAGCTTTCTTGCTGTACGCCAAACAGAACATGAACAAACATTTGTCGTCACTCTTGATCCAGAAACCTCACAACTCCATCAAGGAAGTTTGGGAATTGCTGTCATCATTAACTCGGATCACTATGCTGCTCTTCTCCTTTCAAAAGAAGAAAAAGGCAAGGCGTTACCGGCCTTAAAAACCGGCGATACCCTGACGGTAGACAGCCTGACCCCCGAACAGCACTTTACGCAGGGACCTGCCCGCTATACCGACGCAAGTATCGTTAAGATGCTGGAACAAAAAGGCATCGGACGCCCGTCGACTTATGCACCGATTATTTCGGTACTGCTCGACCGCTACTACGTCAACCGCTCCAATAAGCAGCTTGTTCCCACCCAGCTCGGTAGAATAATCAATGACCTGTTAGTTGAAAACTTTAACGATGTTATCGACGTCAACTTTACCGCCGGTATGGAACAAAAACTGGACGAAATAGAAGAACACAATGCCGACTGGTCAAAGATTATCGGCTCATTTTATACCCCGTTCATCACGCAGGTGGATTCGGTGACGGCGCATTTAGGCAGTTTGAAAGGGAGCCTCGACGAACCGACCAACTTTACCTGCGAAAAATGCGGCAAAAGGATGATGAAAAAACTCGGCCGCTTCGGTTTTTTCTTGGCGTGCGAGGGCTTCCCCGAATGCCGCAATACCAAATCCATTCCGTTGGCAAAGTGTCCGCGTCCCGGCTGCGGCGGGGACATCGTATCCCGGCGTGCAAAAGGACGGGGCAAAGAATTCTTCGGCTGCACAAACTTTCCGAAATGCAATTTTATCTCTCATTTTAAGCCTATCAACTCGGCGTGCCCCAAATGCGGCTGGTTCATGGTAGAAAAATACGACAAAAAGAACGGCAGTTATAAGGCTTGCGTCAATCCCGACTGCGATTACCTGCACAGCGTTGTCGAAGGTGTGGAAGACAGGGATATCGAATAGCCGATGGATCAGGTCTTTGAAGACTACCTCGCCTATAGCGCGGGTGTGCGGCATTTTTCCGAAAAAACAATTGAAGCGTACCGGAACGATCTCAAGCTTTTTTCCGATTGGCTTGCGGAAAATGAAATTCCCTTTACCGAGGTTACCAAAACACAAGTACGCATCTTTGTTGCAGACCTCGGCAACCGGCATTTTGCACCGGCAAGCATTAACCGTACCCTCTCCTGCGTACGAGGGCTGTACCGCTATGCCCTGCAGAAAGGACTCTGCACAACAAACCCCGCCGCGCTTATCCGCAACCTCAAACAGCCGGACAAGCTGCCCCGATTCCTCTTTCCCGACGAAGCGGAGCGCTTCTGTGAATTCCCAAAAGAAGCGGGCATTTTATGGTATGCCCGCGATGCGGCGATCTTTTCGTCGCTCTATTCAACCGGATGCCGTGCGGCAGAGCTGCAAGGACTCAAAATAACGGATTTAAAGGGAGATTGCAGCTGGGCAATCGTACGAGGAAAAGGAAGCAAAGAACGCAAGGTGTTTTTTGCGGATTTCGCTCAAGAAGCGGTGCAGCGGTATTTGACGGAGCGGGCGGAATTGATTGCCTATCTAAAAGAACAAAACGGTTTAAAAACTCCCATTGCGGAAGATGCACTTTTTTTAAACTGCCGCGGCGGCGCGCTTACGACGCAGGGCATCCGGTATATCATCAACCGGTACACCGCTCTTCTCCCAAACTATAAAAAACTGACGCCGCACGCCTTCCGGCACAGCTTTGCCTCCATGTTCATCACGCGGGGAGCGGACATCCGGGTAGTGCAGGAACTGTTGGGGCACAGCAATATCACAACCACCCAACGGTACACGCATATCACGGCAGCCCAGCTCCAAGACCTGTATCACAAAGCCCACCCGCACGGGTAGGTATGTGATTCTTAATTGTGAATTAGTTTCAAGCCATTGTCAAAAGAAAAGTGTCTATAGAAAATTGCGGAAAGCCGTTATAGGTGCTATACTACTCGCATGAACACACCACGCAAACTACCTGTAGGCATACAAAATTTCGAGAAACTCCGCAAGGACAACTACATCTATATCGATAAAACAGCATTTGTCTGGAATCTTGTTCAAGGTTCCAATCCGTATTTTCTAAGCCGTCCAAGGCGGTTCGGAAAGAGTTTATTCCTTTCGACACTGGCAGCATATTTCCTCGGACAGAAGGAATTGTTCAAAGGCTTGTATGTTGAACAAGCGGAAGAGGTGCAAGCTGCTCAAGAAAGCAGAACCGCATGGGAAACATATCCGCTGTTTTATTTGGATTTTAATACGGAAAATTATAATGATTCGCAAAGTATGCATAGTATTCTTCATACCCACTTAAACCGATGGGAAAAACAATACGGAGCCGACAATGCAGAACAAACATTTTCAAGCCGTTTTAAGGGTCTTATTGAACGTGCATATAAGCAAACCGGTAAGCAAGTAGTTATTCTCGTAGACGAATACGACAAGCCTTTACTGCAAACGATGAGCGCTAATGCGGAACTGAACGAACAATACCGCGATATGCTGAAAGCCTTTTATTCGGTGATTAAAACCTGCGACCAATATATCCGCTTTGCTTTTTTAACGGGAGTTACCAAGTTCAGTAAAATCAGTATTTTTAGTGATCTGAATAATTTACGGGATATATCGCTGGAAGAAGACTATGCCGGTATCTGTGGCATCACACAGTCGGAATTGGAAGCAAACTTTCAGTCTGAAATTCAAGTTCTTGCAGATAGGCAGCAGCTTGACTATCTGCAAGCAGTTGCAGCATTAAAGCAATGGTATGACGGCTACCTTTTCCATCCGGCAGGGGAAGGTATGTATAATCCCTATAGTTTGCTCAGCGCCTTTGTGAAGAAAGAGATCAAAAGTTACTGGTTTAGTACGGGAACACCGACGTTTTTAGTCAATTACCTGAAAGAAGCTCACTATTATATTCCCGATCTTGATGGTAATGTTCAGTTGGATGAAGATGGGCTGCAAACGTATCGTGCCGTAGCTCAAGATGTGCTGCCGATTTTATTCCAAGCAGGTTACTTAACAATCAAGAAATACATAAGCGATCTGAGGCTGTACCGGCTTGGCTTTCCGAATAATGAAGTACGGTACGGCTTTTTGCATAATCTTTTACCGGCATACTCTGATGTCCCATTCGGTCAAACAGGGGTTTGGGTGGGGCGGTTTGTGCAAGACATCCGCAATGGTAAGGTGAATGAGTTTATGGAACGAATGCAAGCGATT
>NZ_CALHGC010000046.1 GCF_938029485.1 uncultured Treponema sp.
GCTACGCAGAAACAAGCTGCCGATACTCAATGATCGCTATCTGTTGCCCTAAAGAAAAACATGCTTCTGCACGAGTATATATATCCGCTGCGGTATTTTCATCAAGATAATATTCTCCGCAGTCATCGCAAATAAGAGCAGGAACATTACGGAAAATCAGCGTTGCATTGTTACGGGTCAGCACAACCTGCGTATGCCCTTTTTTCATTTCTCCGAACTTACAAATTTGGCACTTCATCATGTGTTCTCCTCTGCGTAAAATCTGCAGACCAAAGCGCTTCATCCGGTTGATAAACCGTAATCACATGTTCGGTAACACTGGCCGCATCGAATGCTGATACGACATGTATCGGACGATCACCTGCAAATCCAAGAATCAGTCTGCTCGGATACGGCTCATCATCAAGGTATTCCTTGATAACGGAACCGGTTTCTATAACGGATTTTATAACATCAGGTGAAAACTCACGTTCCACCATTCGTCTAAAAACATGTGCGGAAAATAAATAATTCAATATACAATACCGCCTTGCATCCTATCTCTATTGTAGAGTAACATATTTTCATAGCACTTTCCATACTAAAAATACAGCCGCCGATAAACCCAGCGTATCGTACCAGCCGAAGCGCACCGGTTTATAACTTGTCTTTTTTCCTTCGTACTCAATCCCCTTTGCGATTATCGATGAGGTCAACGTTTCACTTACGTGAAGGCATTTATAAATGAGAGGAATAAGATAGAGTTCAAACGAGCGAAGAGGATGTAACAGGCTCAAACGCAAGCCCCGCACCTTCATGCCGTTTCTTATTTCTTTTAGCCGCGCCGTCATCTCGTCCAAAAAGCGTAAGGCGGTAACCAGTCCTATCGAAAGAGATTGCGGCGCTTTTACCGCACGTAATGCGCTCATAATTTTTAAGGGACTGGTTAAAATCAATATCCTTCCGATGTTAAAGATAGGATAGAGCCTTAAAAATAAAGCAATCAATCCTATCAATGCTCCGGTTGTCATTCCTAAATCGATATATGCCAAGAGCTTTATCAGCAAAAATAAGCCGATATAGACTACAGCCCTTTTTATACCTTCCGAGTATGAAAATAAAATCAAAAAGAGAAAGCTCATACCGAGCAGCACATAATACATCGTTTGATCGACAAGAAACACCAAGAATGATGTGAGCAGTATGAGGATAAAAAGCGTTATCGGATTCATTGACCATCCTTGAGTGTTTCTTGCCGGCTTCATTATAATACGCTCTTTTTACTGCTCTTTTCAAAGAACTTTTTGTTGATATAGGTACCGAATAAGCCTGCCAAAGATTCCAAGATGATGTTGCACGCTACCGCTATTGCGATGGCTTTTCCCGTGTAAAACTGAATCATCCACTGAGCCTGTTCACTTGAAATAGACGGAGCGAACTTCGTAATTCCTTCCGCACCTAATACTTTGACAAATATAATCGGGTGCATTGCGACGACAAACATTGCAGCCGAAAAAGCGATTGAAACTTTTACATTGCTTGAATAATCGCCGATGATGATTTCGCCAAGCACTGCCGAAACCAAACAAATCGGTATCATTATCCAATAGCCCATAAGGGTATATAACAATCCGTAGATAACCCAAAATAAAACAGCCGTCCAGCGTTGCTTTATTTTTTTAGCCGTTATCACAAAAACAGGACCGACTGCAAAAGCAGCAAATCCTGCGGAAGCGTATAAGGCTATGGCTCCCAGTGTTCCCGTCAGCATCGAAATTGCCATTCCGATTGCGAACCCAATAACTGTCAACACAGCTATTTGCACGATGTCTTTTAGTTTCATAAAACACCTCCATATTTCAGGGGAAGGGACACACCCCCGTTCCCTTACGGGCTTTTCAAGTCAGAGCGGTGGTTTTTCCCTTCCCCTATAACCCTATTCTTTTTCCGCGCACTGCCAAAGGGTGCTCCCTTTGGAAACCCCAACCAATACCCCCGACGCAGAGCTTCGGGGGTATGTTACTCTCATAAGCATATTTTCAATTATAACTTAGTTATATTTAAACCTAAAAAAATTCACTTTCCTCATTCATAATTATAAATGAGTTTTAATTCATAATTGCAATTAAACCGTGCGCATTTTTTTCCAGCCTTCATTAAAGAAGTCCGCAATTAAATAGGCATTGCGTTCGGCTTCGTCCTTTGTTTCGCAATGAACGGCAACTTCCGATAGTGCATATAGGTACGCATGGTTCAGTAAGTGAATACCTTTTTTGGTGATTACTTGGGCTGCTTTCTTTTTTCCGTGAATCATCTCTAATATTTTCAGGTGATTTTCATCTTCCTTTTCTATTATTTCATCTAAAAAATGCTCATGTTTTGTTCCATAAGCACAAAACGCCAAAAGCTCGAAAATATCTTTGTTATCAAAAAAATAGGACACCATACCAACGGCTCCCTTTAGTTTTAAATCGAGAATGGATTCGATTGTTTGTTTTGTGATTACCGTTTCTTTTTTATACATTGTAAAACTTTGTTGTTTGATTAAGCTATAATGGTATTCAACATCGGTAATAACCGGCTGTACCAATTCGGAAAAAAGAGCTTCTTTGTCTTCAAAATGACCGTAAAAGGCTCCGGTCGTAACGCCTGCCTGCGCACAGATTTCCCGCAGATTGGCTTTTTCAAAGCCCTTTTCTTTGAAAATCTTTTTCCCGCATTCCAGTATTTTCTTATGCGTAAGGTCGAAATCTCCGTTTCCCATCATCAAAACCTATTAAATATAACTTAGTTATATTTAATAGGTTTTTTAGTTTTTTGTCAATGAGGGATTCCTGATATTTTTTTAACAGAGTGAATTTTGTTGCGGGCATGAGGATTTGCTCGCACAAAATTCCTCTGTAAAATTTTCAATTACAAGATCAATTTTTTCGGTTTCATTAAGTAACTTTTGTATTAAATCTTCATATTTAAAAGGGTCTCTTTCATGTGCAACAAAGTTTTCCTAAAAATGATGTACGATTTCTTCTCGTATAATACCATTATTATTTCTCCCTTTCTGATATTAGACCTGTTCGATAACTATGTTTTCGAACAGGTCGGCAAGTTCTAAATCCTTCAAATAGCACGATGCCTGAACATCGCATTTCAAGGTAACCTGTTCAGAAACGGAAGTTCCCGAACAGGTTTATTTATTGTTATCAAATCATAAATACTGTTAATTTTATTCTTGCTTTGCTAATTGTTTTATTCAAAACATTGGAATAGTCAATAGTAGTGCAGTGCCTAAACATCCCAAATGTATTTAAGCAGCATCTTTTTTAGATGCAGTCTTTTCCCTGTATGCGACTGGCGGCAAACCGCCCGGATTTACCGTCGTGATACGTTTCGTGTTGTAATAAGCAAACGTGTATCTCCAGACGATTGTCTTGACTTCCTCCACGGTCAGTTTTGTCG
>NZ_CALHGC010000047.1 GCF_938029485.1 uncultured Treponema sp.
CCCCCCGAAAAATAATACTGCGGAACGCGGCGTAACGGATAAACGATATTGGGCAGGGTTCAGCCTTTCGTATTTATTCGGAGAATCTACACGCGGAAAGCGTTTAAAAAGTTTTGACAGAATAGCAGGAGATTTACCTTTCGTTACAGCCGGAGAACAAAATACCGGCATCTCCGATTTTATCGGTAATGAAGTAGATATATTCAAAGCTAATACAACTACGATCGATATGTTCGATTCTGCAAAATACCGTAATTATTGCTACGGAGCTGACGATCATGTAGCAGTAGTACATACGGAAAACCTAAACAAACACATCGCCGACCGGTCATACTTTTTTCGGTTTTATAGTGAGGATATGATTATGAAAAAAGTTTTTAGTGTTTTTATATTATCCCTGTTTCGTGAGGAAATATAATATATGGCAAATTGTTATATATGCGGAAAGCCTCATGCCGAGTATCGAAGAAATGTGCCAACAGGAACTTCTTATAGGACATCTTATAGCTCACGTGGAAGAAGTTATAATTCTTCAAGTGTTCGCTACGGACGTCGGAGTGTCTGTGCTCATTGCGCATTTAATATTGATTATAATAATAAACGAAGTACCGGCTTTATTTTAAGCTTCCTTTTTGGCGGATCATTGATTGCTATAGGAGTTTTGTGCGGTATAATCTTTCAATACAAAATATCTTATAATCAAGGGATCGGCTGTGTTTTTTTGGGGTTACTCATCTTGATATTAGGAAGTACATTGACACAACGGAAAGCAAATAAATGGAAAGAGGAGAACGAAAGGGAATATATAGATAGCTATGAAATTATTCAGCAAGAAAAATTACAAAAATCAATAGAACGAGAAAATAAGAAAAAACAGAAATTTGCAGAAAGGCAACAAACATTGATTAACATTCTTAATACCTTTAAAGATAAAATGCAGACTGAAATTAAGTTTCTTGTTTCAAAGGCAGAAGTTTTTTCTAAAGAACACGAAAACTGTAAGGACGATACGATTGAACAGATTGATGGAGTTATTAAAGATATAACATTATTTGCAGATGAAATGAAATCTGAATATAAAAAAGTTGAAAATGAGTATTCACAGCTTATAAGACAAATAAAAAACTTAGAATTAGAAAGCGAAGCTGATAACTATGTACAGACTATCGTTAATCTAAAAGTTCATGTGGTTAATACTATAAATCAATTACTGAACCAATGTAGAGAACAAGAGAACATAATGTTACAAGAAAAAATAAAATTTTTACAAAATAGTTCTACTACACAATAAACTAGTTATTTTTGAAAATGATAATATTGAATTATTATTATGGAGTTATATGAAAAAGATTTTTAATATTTTTTTTGTTGTTTTAGCTGTTGCAGTAAGTCAAGAAAATACAATATTTGCTTTGATTGCTGAAAGCATAAAATAAAACAGTTGGAGGATTTTTATTATGAAAAAACAAATTTCATTGTTGTTGATTAGCTTACTTATAACAAGCTGTGTTTCTTCGAGGTGGGGTAGCGATTCGTTAAGATGGGGCATGGATTTAGAATCTTTTGAAAGAACATACATAACCAAAGAGAAAATTGAGACAGATTTGTATTCAATAATCTATCTTCCCAAAAATAGTGTTTATAAAAATGAATTTGACGAATATCTATTATTTGCAAACGATATTTGGCTTTCTTCAGATAGTTCTTTTTTTAAACATAAAAAAAGATTGATCAGAAGATTACAAGTTATAGACTTTACATTGGCAGAATGTAAAGAAAAAATAAAAAAATTAAATTCGTTTTCAGAAGAATATAATCAAGTTGAAAAGGAATTTGAATTTCCATTAAAAAAATTGTGTAATGAAGATGATGCTATTTTAGGTTTTGAAGACTTCCCAAGTGAAAATTCAATCCCAGCTATTTTTTTGTTATTAGACCAACCATATAATTATGCAATAGGTTATAAAGATGAAAAGTATTTAAAAAGCCATTCTTATGTCGGACTATTTGGAGCGGGAGTTGGACATGGCGGTGGTTCTGAATATTGTACCGGTATTTTTTTTAAAAACGGTAAAAACTTCATTTTAAGTTATGACAGTAACTCAAATTCATTCTTTAATGTTTTATATAGTTATGCTGACTATAGTAATAGTAGGTATTACCAACAATTCCTTGTGCATATCGATCAAGTAAAACTGTCCCGTCTACAAGAAAGAATAGCGGGGCCTTTTGGGACATTCTGGGGTATGAATAAGGATGATTTGTATTTGATTTGCAAAAAAGATTCACAACTTTCAAAGGATTTGACAGATATACGTACTCTAAATGAAAAACTAAATTATTCAGATTATTATACTGTGTTTAAATATTCAGGCAGTATGGCAATGAAAAAATTTGTTCCACAAAAACGCGCAGATTCTATTTCAGAATATTATGCAGCATTTGATAGCTCCAACGGGCTATATCAAGTCTTTACCATAGTGAATCATTCAAGGGCATTAAACCCCAAAGAAATGTATGAAAATAGTGAAAAAAATCAGAACGCTTTCAAAAAAATGAAGTCTGTTCTCACTGAACAATATGGAAAACCCATAGAGAAATCAAATAATTCTGTTTATTGGATGACAGATATGAATATAAAAATAGAATTATTTTCAGAAAGTAAACTTGTAAAGTTATATAGTTATTGGGATGGAAAAGAATATGGAGGGCAAGATGATTTTACTTGCCTTGTTTATACAGATTCAAAGAAATATGAAACATTACTTTCTTCTGAAAAAAAGGCCATAGAAAAAGACAAAAAAGAACAATCAGATGCAGCGGAAAAGAAAGCAACCATGCAGAAATCATATTTTTAAAGAATGAGGTTCCCATGATTTGGACTATTACTCTGTCACGGTAACGTTAAGCGTGCCGAACAGTTCCGTAAGTAGCTGTCTCAATAAAGCTATAAACGTTTCTTTATCACCCTTTTCGTATGCAAGTTTTAACGCTTTATTATTATTCATGGCATTAGCTGCACTTCTTAGTTCTTCATCACTTGCCTCCCCATCCGCTACATGTCCGCCCCATCCAAATAATCCGCCTTTTTTATAGCCATACATAGCATATTCAATTACAGTTTTACTCATCGCTTTGTTTATCTCTTCATTTCCGCCCTTTCCTGTAACAAGCCTGTCATAAAAGCTAAAATCAGCCGTACCCATTTCAGCTTTCATTAGATCGTACTCTTTGTCTACCGACATCTTACTAAGATAATCCGTAGCTTCCCAAAACTTTGATTTTGCCATCAGTGCAACACTGGCCTCTATATTTGTTATAGCATTTTGCCGTTTCGTATCATCGGATTGATACGCAGCATCTTTTTTCATGGATTCAATTTTCTTTTGGAAAGTTGTTGCCGTCATTTTGCCATCTTGGAACTCTTGAAACATATTGTACACATCTCGGCTGCCGTGATAATTGAGTTTAAAAATATCTTTAAATCGCTCAATTTGCCCTGCAATATTACCCTTGCCTTCAAGGTCTTGTACCGATTTTGCTATTTCGGTGAACATTTCAGGATTATTGCCTTGCTCCATTAAAAGCATGGTGTCAACGTATGTACCGGTAGCTCCGCCGTGTATGAGTTTGTTGCGCTGCGCAATATTTTTACCGTCAAGAATACCGCTTGCCGCAGTTGCTACAATCATATCACTCGTACTTTGCAATCCCGTAGCGCCGGAAATTGCCGAATCCATTTGCCGTAATCGGCTTGCTCCTTGTGCCCCTTGCCACAGCGGATTGTTGTCCGAAAGGCGGGCAAACATTGTCATCGTTTTTGACACGTCTGCAACACTTTTTACATATCCGCCTGCAATCCCTTCTTCAATAACGCTCTGTAATGCTGTCAGAAATTCTTTATCCTGCGCTTTTGTCATTCCTGCAGCTTGCCGCGCTTGGCTTGCGTACCCTAAGACATCGCCCCTGTCGCCGTATCGATATGCCGTTCCTAAAAAGTTTTGAACCGTTGCAGCATCTACACCAGTTGCATTCACCCTTGCCGCTACATCGCTTGCCTGCTTTAATGCAAGATCACTTGAACCGGCTCCATACTGCGACATCTGTGTCGCAATATCGACAATCCCATACGCCGACATCCCCGTCCCTTCGGCATACTTTGTGCCTTTTTCGAGTAATTCAGATGTTCTATTGGCGTTATCTTCCCAAGTACCGCCTTGCGCATAACGCCTATTCAATGCACCGGTATGTACAAGACTTCTTTCGTATGCGGCGCCTTCGGCTATATCCGCTTTTTTATCTCCGGAGATGATATTGCCAATAGTGCCGAGAATTGAAAGAAGTCCGCCGACCCCCATTAAGCCCCAACCGACCGGCGTTGCACCAACCGTCATACCTGCACCGAACAATGAGCCGCCTATCCCTTGTGCAATGTTTGAAGCCCCTTCAAGCACACCGACATCCGCGCCCAAATAATCGCCGTTTGCCATTGCAGTACGGCGATTGAATCCTATACCTGCTATTTGCTGCGCATATCCCAATCCTTGCGTGAAAAAACGTGCAAGGCCGTATCTTTTTATTGCGTCCATTGCACCGCTTTCATCGGTTTTCTGTTCGCTCAACTTTTTTTCATGTTCAAGCCGTTGTTTTTCCTGTTCTACATTATTCAGCGCAGCAGAAATATTGTAGGCTTCTCTTGACTGCCCTTTTTCCGTCGCTTCTTCAAGTTGATGTGTCAGCTCATCGATTGTCTTCGTCAAAAGCTCAAGTCGCATATCAAGTTTGTTTGCGTTCATCCCGCCGTAAGAAGCAGCTCCTGTATTCCCGCTGAATAAGTCGCCCGGCGTTTTTGACCTGTCAGGCTTCAAAAGCCGTGCCGTATCAATCTGATGCGTAATCTGCGCAGCCCTACTTTGGTCTCCCATTTGCTGGGCTTCTGCAAGGTCTTTTGTCAATGCACCGATTGTATCATCAAGCGTTTTGAACTCACCGATTGCTTGAGAAGCATCTACATTAAATCTGATTCCTGTTGTAGCCATTGCTGAACCTCTTTTATATATTAAAAAAGTCTGTTTTCGGTCTGATGAGAGACTGAAAACAGACTGTACATTATTCGGAATTAAGAAAATCCTCGTCGGTATAGCCCAAGTCCTTCAAGTCGTCTTCCGAAACTTCCTTTTCTTTTTCTTGCTTATTGTTGAGAAAGCCGGTCAGAATGCTGCTTTCCGTATACGTATTTGCAAAGTTAAAGAATAGTTCGAGAAAATCATCGTCAATCTCGTTGAGCGGAACCGGCAACGTCCGAAAATAAACCATCCCCCACAGCTTCAGGAACGTCCTTTTGCTCAAAAACTGCTCTATCGGTGTCTGCCGCATTTTCTGTAAAGAGAGTTTGCACTTTATTACGAAAAGACCATGCCTTCACGTAAACTTCGTCAATAAAGTTTACATCCGGCATATCCCCCCACGTAAAGTTTTTGTTTTTCTTCAAATTGTTAAACCAAGCCTCTCCGCTTTCAATCACAACGTCTAAATACGCTATCTTTTGAAGCGCAAAGTTAGCAGCTTCATCAAAGTTCAGTGCAGGAATTCCTCCGCGCATGTACGCCACACGCCGGTCAATCGCAAGCAAATCTTTCTGCTTCGGAAATTTCACTACAAACTTTCCGCGCGATGTCTCGACCGTTTCCTTTACGGTCTTTCCGTTCAGCAAGGAATAAAAGATGTCTTCCTGTTTAGCTTCGTCAAAGACTTCTTCATTCTCAATTTCCTCGGTTATTTCCATATTCAAAACCTCTCTTTGTTTAGCCTTAACGCACGCCCCCTTTTACAGGGAGCGTATATCGCTATCATGCCGTTATTTTGTAAAAAGCTCGGAACTCGGATAGTCCGAACCATTCCACATACCGATCGATTCAAAGCTGCAATTAACGGTAGTATACCCTTTGCCGCTCGTGCGTTCCGAATAGCTGCTGATAACCGCCCACGTTGTGGAAGATACAACAGCGCCTTTTTTCTTATCGTAAAGTTCAAGGTACGGAATCTTAACGACGCTTGATTCGTCTACGACGGTATCAATATCGGGATTCATTTCCTTTACGCAGTACTTACTGCCCAAATCATAACCTTTAACCGGAATAAAACCGGAGAAAGTCGTGCTGACCGAAACACTCGTAATATCGATTGAAACCGGCAAGAACTCACCGATAACTTCCGCTTTTTGTGTTTGGAACTGTGCCCTCATTTCAAAATCCTGTACCAGTCCTATTTGTTTTGCATCAGCCGGACTGTTACCGGCGCGGACAATACAGTTTTTACCCTGTACCAATCCGTCGCCTTGCAAATTATAATTCGCCATATCTTTTTGCCCCCTCTGTTACACTTCAATCGTCGAACGATACACTTTATTCGTTGCAGTAATGAACGTAAAGTTATTCGGCGCACGGACATACCGCTCAAACGTCAAGTAAGTCTTATCGCCGTCAAAACGCACCTTTGCATTCTCAAAAAGCTCGCCGCTATCGTTCTTCGTGATAAGGTCATCCGCATACCATTCTTTTGATTTATTTGCCAAAACCTGAATAATCGTCGATTCACTCGGCGCACTATTCGTACCGATACGCGAATTGAATGCTTTGCGTAAATCCCTATCCATGTACAACACCGAACGAATCATGCTGCGTTCATTCAGGATAAGCGAATCGCCTTGATAGGTGGTCATGGAACGAATACAGACAAGCTGTCCGTCATCATTCTCGCCGAACGGTGTAATACCGCCTGCAATCATTTTATTAAGCTCGCCTGTGGTATATTTTTTGTCGAACGAGTTGACTTTTACCGCCTTATTGGTAAGCGGATTTGAAACTCCGATTGCACTTTCAATCCCTGCGCATTTACAAGCAAGCAGTGCGGGGCTTATGTCTTCGGCAGCTCCGGTTAGCGGATTATTTGCGTTTGCACCGGTCATAACAAGAGAGACAAGCTCACTGTTAAAGCCGCGTGCCATTGCAAGCGCTTTATCAAGGCTGATGTTCTTTTCCGTACCGATCCAACACGTACGTTCTTTCTTTTTGCTTACCGTACTCATGCTTACGCAATGGTCGGCGATAAGATTGTGAATATCGCTGTCGGTTGCCGCTGTTGCGATAATCTGAATATCATGCTTTTCAAGCTCATCAATCGCATCGCTCCAGTCCGAAATAGTGGAAGTGCCGGCCGTAGCTCCCGAAAAATACACGTACCCCGTATTATTTTCAGGGATAAGACGTGATGTTCCTTCAAGCGATACACTGCCGATATATACCACACTTTCCAATGCGGCAATAAGCGCCTGCAAATCGCTATTGAATACTGCGGCCGTTGTCTTTACGCTTATGCCGGTTACATGGTCAAGCTCGCTTGCTGCCGTATTGGGCGTAGTGTCAAGCAATGCCGCCGAATAGACGCCGGTATCATTGATTCGTGCAACAACCTCTTCGATTGTTTCGCATTCTTCCCACGTGAGGGTAAGACTGTCGGCCGCAACATCGCTTGTCAGCGTTAATCCGGTTGCATTGATGGTACATGTCGCGCTGGAGCCCGTACCCGTGTACAACACTGAAAAGGATTTTTTTGCAATATTGTCGATGATAACCTCATCGCCTTTAAAGTTTACAAGCACTTTCTTTCCGGTCGTTCCGTCTTTCAGCCACATTTTAAGCTGATTCGTGTGAACGCCGTAATCCGCACTCTTTACATTCAAAACAGCATCGCTGCCGTTTTTCAGTGTCAAAGCCGACTGTGTGCCGGCATTTACGCGCATACAAAAAACCTGCTGCGGAACAAAGGCATTCGATCCGTTAAATGCCTGCACAACACCGTCAAGCAGAGACCCGCTTACAAGCAGCTGTTTTGCTTCCGCTTTATCGGAGACGGTGTGAAGCGTCAACGGTTTGCCGCCCATCGAAGTACCAATGATACAGAGGTTCCCTGTCGAAACCCCTGTCCCAGACCCTGCTACATCGCGCCGTGAATAATTACCCGGTATGTAATGGGACGTGGACTGTCCTGCGCTGCTGAATTTTGCCGGTGAAATACTCATATTTCAACCCCCTTTTATTTTACTTTGCGGTGAAGGACATTCATAACGATTGTTTCCCATTCCGCCTGCATGTGGATTTCTGCCGCATATTTACTGCGCAGAATTGCCGTAATTCCGCGTTTTTGCGGTTTAAGCTGCAAAAAACGCTCCAAACCGATTTTTTGTTCTACCGGCTTGGTTTTCTCTGTCTCATTTTCATTTTTTGACATGATTAAGTACCTCCGTTACTATTTCTCCCGTTATTTCCGTAAGCTCCGTATTGAGTACAATCTGTTCAACGCAATACTGTACGTCAAACGAAATATGCGCTCCGTTTAAAGCCACATCAAAGTCAAAGTTATAATTATTGCTTCTGTGTCCGACTATCGTGTTATCAAATACCGCAGGATCAAAGAATGCGTATTTATCTTCAAGCATAATAGGAAGGGTGCCGGCAGTAAAAAGCCTAAGCTGCTCATAAATCTCATTTTTAAGCTGTGCGTTTTCTGCCCATATTTCAAAGTTGATTTTATCTTTTCGCCGAGTACGTACCGAAAAACCATAGCAGTAATTTTGTTTTTTGATTGTCGCACGTATTGCTGCAAGCGTCTTTTCATCTACGACGGTACAAAAACCGGGAATATCCCTTGTTTTTTGTACGCCTTTTTTGTTTGTGTAAGTTTCTGTAGTTTGGGTGATAGCTTGAAGGTCGCTTTCCGTTAGCCCGATACCGTCTATGGTATTCGGCGCAAGTTCGTCAAATTCCTGCGGTTTTCCATCTTCACCGGTCGTTATGACTACGCAGGGAAAAGAATCGGAAGCGTTTTTGCCTTCATGCAAATACAATTCGGCAAATGGGTGTTCCGTCGTTACGGAGATATGAAAGTTTTTATAAGTATTATCCAAATGAAGAGCGGCAAAATAATCCCGTACAATGGCCACAATAGCCTGTTCAAGAATAAGCCCTCTATTCAAATAACATATCATCTTTTGCACCTCGTAAAACAAAAAAAAGACAGCGATAGCGCGGGTCTTTTTCTGCGCTCTTACGCTGCCTTTTTGAAGTGCAAACGATGATAAACGCTCATGTAGTTAAGCGATAATTTCTTTTATAATAAATCCTTACGGCTCTATTGTCAATGCAGCGGCTAAAGACCGAGTTCCTGTTCTAACCCTTCCTGCAGCAAAGCTTCAACATCTTTTCTTGTCGCTTTTTCAACTGCACTCACAACATCATTCGGCGGTATGGCTTTACGCTTCCAACTGTTCGCAGGTGAATTAGCGGAAATAACCCGAAAAGTAAAATAGGTACTTTTAGAATTTGCTTTCATACGTACCATACCCAATACATAGGTTGAAATTCCTTCATCACCTGCGGCATCCAGTATATCATTCAAGCCAAGCCTATCGCCCCAGTCATATCCGGCTCGCTCTATATTTTCGCCGCTATAGTTTTTCTCTATATGTATTTCCTCGGTCTTAATCGATTTTTTAAACTCTTTTGATTTGAGTATTTCATACACTACTTGCGGAATGGCATTCCCAAAATGAGCCCGCGCTCCGCCTTTCCCGTTCGGTGTCCCCCATTGAAACGGAATAATAAGATAGGGTATACCTTTTTTGGAAACACGGCTTTTCTTTCCGTAAGGGTATGTATCTTTCATATCAAATTCGGCTACTCCGTTTTGGATGCGCTCCATATACGACGAATCGGTTTCTATACTGACATCAAAATCACCTATTCCGCGTATTTTGATAGACCGCGCAAGGTTGGGACTGGGATTTTTTATATCAGCAGCCCCCGCTATACTTCCGCCCATTGCCCAATTTTGCCAAGATTTTTGAATGAGTTTGGAAGCCTGATTGAAAGCCGCTTTTGTTCTTGGCATAATTTTCCCGCCGTTTGAACCTGAAAAGCCGTTCAATGCTGCTCGAAGCTGGATAAGCGTATCATCTGTAAGCGTTACATCTACCTTTATCAATTTTTTCACTCCGATTTATTAAACGTTGTTTTTCAGCACTTCTGCTACAATACTGCCGATAGACCGTTCTTTGGTATACAGGTTTGTTAAAATGCCCGTTATTGATTTTTGTATTGCAAGGAAACGTTCCATAAGGGTCTGTTTTGTTTCGACCTGACCAAGAAAAATATCCATTTCACCGTCAGCAGAATGTTTCAACCCTGCGCCTAAGTTTTTCATTCGTGCAGCAAAAGCTTTTTCTCCCTCATCGTGAATAAGTTTTGCAAGTTTACCGGTAACCTCATCAGGTTTGCTTTCTCCGAAAAGCGTTCCTTGAGCAAGATATGTTTCAACGTCAGGATATTTTTCATGATTTTTAGCAACATTTACCGCAATATCAACCGCTTCGTTCAACTCTTTATTGAATGAATATTCTTTACCCGTACCTTTATTTTCAACAAGCGGCAAAATTGCCCGTACCATCTTTTGCCGAATACGTTTGCCGCCTGCACTATCAAGTTTACGTATATTATTCTCGTTCAAAACAGTGCCGACAAGGACGGTTTCGGTAAAGTCTTTGCCGGTATCGTTAAGCGTACCGTCCGATTTAAGGTACTGCGCTTTTTCATTATCACCGATTATTCCTGCATCAATCAGTTTAGCAACAAAACGCTGGCATCCTTTGGCATCTGCATACAACTCTCCCATCGTTTCATAATTTGAGAGTTCCGAAGCGATTGACTGAACTTTTTCTTCAGTAAGCGTTTTAGTAATCTTGACCGCTTTCTCCACATTGCTCATCGTCTTTTTGGTATCGCGGTTGAACTGCGCAAATTCTTCGGTTGTATACTCACCTTCATGTTCGGCATCTATTTCGAGAATGAGGCGCGGATGTTTAAAACCGTCAAGATCGCTTTCTTCAAGTCCGTATTCGTCTATCATCTCTTTCAAGTCCGCTATATAAGCCGTATCGGTACCGTTTTTCGCTGCAAGTTTAGAAGACATAGTGCGATTATTGCCGCTTACAACAATACCGTCTTTTGTAACGATAGGCGGAGATTCAAGAGCAAGGGAATTAAAATGCGCTGCTATTTTTCTCACACTTTCTTGCGCGTCTTTATCATTTTGATAATCACGGTCATTTACGGTTTTACCCTCTTTTGAAGTAGGGAAGCCTTTAGTCGGTGAGTAGGTGTTTTCGTCATGGCTTGCCGTCGGCGCATCGGATTCAACCAATTTGTAGTGGCATTTAATTTTTGTTCCGTTCGGAAGTGTTACCGTTTTTTTGTTTCCCGTAACGCTTGGCGCGCTTTCATATTTTGCGCGGATTTGCATAATTGCACTTGATTTTTTACCTGATTGTGGTACACTTGTCGTAGAGGTGTCATAAGGCGGCTCTCCACTATGTTTTTTATAGTATTTAATATCTTCTTGATATTCTTTAATTTCGGCTTCATTTTCTTCTATTTTTTTCCTTAGACGCCAGCTATCTTCATAAGACCAATAAGTATCGTATTGATGGTTATCCATATCTTCGTTTTCATTTTGTAGTCTTTTTATTTCTGTCTGTATCCATTCTATTTTTTCATCTGCCGTCATCCCTTCATAAAAATTAAGTCCGCGTTCATCTTTTACAATTTTGCGTCCTGCCTTTTTCCATTGCGCTATTTTATCAGATATATCACTTGACTTGCCGCCTGATTGCGGAGCTTTTTCCTTGTTGCTTTGCTTCTCCAATGTTTGAGCACTACCATCATTCTTTTTGCTTTCAGTTTTTCTCGCAGCTTCTTTTTCAACCTTATCGTTTAATGACGAAACATAGTCGCTTAATTCTTTCACGAAGGCAAGCGGTTTCCCGTCTTTATCGCTAAAGCGGTCGCGGTTTTCAAGAACAAGCTGTAACAGTTCTTGCGAAGTTTTACAGTTCTCCGCTTTTCGTTTTAATGCGGCAATCGAAAGTTTTGCTCCGCGAGAATTGCTGTCATACTTAGGTCTCCACTTTCCCGGCGCAACCTTTATATACTTTTTGCCCTTCCATTCCCGTATCGTGCCTACGGGAAAATTTCCTTTTGCTACAACATCAACAATATACGCAAAGGACTTTTTAAAATCTTGAGCACCCGCTTTTTCTTGGCTATCCAATATGCTTAAAACTTTCTTTTTGAAATACTCCAGCTTACTCATTATAACTTCCTTTTTTGTTCAAGCTCCGCGCTTCACCGTAGGTATCGTACAGTTTTATAACCGCCTTTTTCGGCATACGCTGATTTTCACTTGTCCGTATTTGTGGAATTGCCTTAACAACCTTGTATGTCGGGTACACCTTATACGTAATGGCATACCCCTCTCCATCTTCCGGCGAGTCGTCGCAAAGCCATTTTAAATAGTTTGTGCCGCAAAGAATAAAATCAACGCCTTGCGTATAATCGCGCTCTGTACCGGAGCATTTTACAATCTCATCGACAAAGTATGCAGGTATGACATCGTACTCATCATCTTTTTTCGATACGACGCTTTTTTGCGTATACGTTCCGCTTAACACGGTAATTACATCATCAGCGGCGACATCGAAAGTATATGGAAAAGTAATAATCGCATCTCCATTATTATCTTGCATAACTTGAGCGTCGCTTTTTGAAAGATTCTGATTAAGAATGACAAACGTAAACGGCGGTATGTACTGTACCTGTTCTACAAAAAGTGTTGCAGGCGGTACTCCCTGTAAGTCTTTTATAGAAATACAGTCTTGCCGTATTTCTCCGATTTCGTAAGCGTTTCCTTCCGTATCGCATACCGTACCGATACGTTCAATATCACCGGGCGCGGTATGGTACAGTCCTTCCGTTTTTGTTCTTGAACTGCGCAGTCCCTGTACCCGGTAATAGCCGTTACCGATGCTCTCGGCTATTGTATGTTCAACGGTTTTTAATACCTGTTCCGTCATTACGGCCGTTACATAAGCGCCTTTTGCAGGAAGTTTTCCTGTGTTCAGCATGACAAAGCTACCTGTCTTTTGTGCATTTTCGTAAGTATTCCCGGCGTTGTCATAACACTGCGTAAGCGGGCAGTCCGTAAATGCTGCATCAAGTTCAATAATACCGGAATTGTCGCGTATCATTACCGTTTGGGAAACTGTCGCTTTTTTCTGGTAACCGTACAAAACGCCAAGACCGCCGCATTTTTTACAATGAATATCCGGCTGTTGCGTGTGTGCTTTGATACACGGACAGAGGGAAGCAACGCGCCACCGCACCCATTGACCGTGACGCTCGATAAGCGCTTCGTAATTTTCTCTTCCAAGTTCAAGTTGAACAGGACTGTTTCTACCTAAACCTTGTCCCATATTTTCCCGTTATATTTGTGTACCGTATTCGATACGCTCTGTAAGGCAATCAAGATATACTTCCATTGCCTTAACCTGTTTTACCAAAAGCGCATGTTGAGTTTTATCCATACCGAAAGGCGGATTATCGATAGCGTTTTTTGCCCGTTTGATTTTGCCTTCAAGGTCTTGTTTTTCTCTTATCATCCTTTCAAGATACTGCTGCATGTCAATAACTCCGCTTTTTTTTCGTATTTTATAAACTGCCGATCGGCATATTTGCAAATTTGTATTTATTCTGTTTGATATAACTGCTTATATCGTCTTTGTACTCTTTAATTCTGGCTCCGAAGTATGCCGATGTAGCCGATTGTGTTGAGCTAAACGATTCGGAAAGCCCGTCCATACTCAAAGAACTCGAAGAAAAGCCGGACATTAGGCCGTCGCCGATGATATTTAATAGGCTTACCGCCGCCTGTTTTGCAATTATTTCCCGCAAGTCTTGCGGAATGTCATCGCTTGTTTCAAAACCTGCATCATAATCAATCAAATAAAAAAGCTGCGCTTGCAAGGTCTGATTGCCGTACATTCCCACCGCCGTTTGAATACCGCTCGATGTTTCACTCGGCCTCAAAGGTCTTTCCATCAGCTTTAAAAGACCTTTTGTTTTATCAACGATTGTCGTTTGCGTAATGTTTCGGCAGCTCTGCCATCGCGAAAGAAGTTCCAATTTATGGAGCTTGAGTATCGGCCGCTGCCGTGTTTTGATTACTCCGTACCGTGAAATACGTGCATATTTAAAATCGTATACCGCTTCGTCCGTATCGTAATCAATACCTTTCACAAGGTTTCTTTCTGCGGCATTGCACCGTATTTTTCGTTTTTTAATTGTAATGTCCAGCTGCCGTTCAATCTCCGCAGTGCTGGAATCAATAAAATACTGTATTTGTTCATCCGTATAGGACTGGCCATTTGTTGCTTTAAAATCGGTTCCCCATAAATACGTAAACCGTAAATCATCGGGGGTAACCGCAGTCCCCCAAGTTCCTGAAGCTGCTTTATAATTGCCGAACGTATATCCTATCGCTTTATCACCGCTTGAGCGAACCCAATTTGAATATGTGTAATCTTTGTCCTGCGGATTAACTGCGTCAAAATTGACGGCACGGTATGAATAGAGCTTGTTTGCTTCAATATTGAAATTATCAAGAATATCCCCGTTTACACTTACGGGGATGATGCCGGAACTGGGAATATGAAAGCCGCTTGCAGTATACACCGAATAGGTATCTTCGTCGTTTGCTCTGCGTTCAAGACGAAAACCGGCATAACGCGAATCGTTAATAGTTATGACAATTTTGCCGTTTGCCGAGATTGCTGCTATCATATTCCCTATACATCCTTTTTAGTTACTTGAACGAAAAGCCCGGAACCTGCGAGAAATGGATGGCATCTTCGAGTTTCACTTTGGCATAGCCTTTATCGTCAAACGTGATGATTTCTCCGGTAGCTCCGGTTACAGACTTTCCCGCTCTTTTTTCCGAAATAACTTCTACAAAGCCGTCGGATGAAACATTGAACTGAAAACCTGTACCGGTCTTAGATTCTTGTTTCACTTTTTCAGGATCAGCATCAGCGTCATCAGTTTCATCGGTACTATCGTCCGTTTCGTCAGACGCGCCGCCTGTTTCGTCAGCCGTCGTTTTAACTTCGGCTTCACTACCCGCGGTTACCGTTTCGTTATCCACGCCGGTATCGCTGGTATTCACAAGCGTAGGATCAGTTTCTGTTCCCTGCTCGTTTCCTGTTGCAGTTTCAGCCTGTGCGGCAGCCGTCGTTTTAACTTCGGCTGCCGTAGCTTTTTCTGCAACACCGGTTTTGTTTTCCGATGCTTTTCTTGCCATTAGTACAAACCTCCCGTATAAGCGATGTTCTTAACAAGACCGCACTGCTTCGGAGCGCGAACTTCAAGCGCACCGAACAGCATAACAAGGAACGGAGTTTCCGCCTTGTTTACCGGAGACAGCGGGAACGTACATACCGGCAAAAGCTGGGCAAAAGTGTACACCGGCTGGAAACGTTTCTTGGGCAAGAAAATCATGGAAGCCGTTCCCGGCAACTCTTCATTCTTGTCCTCGTAAACCGTAGTAGATTCCCCTGAATCCGCTACTTTATCCATTTCCATCACTTGCGTACCATCCTTTTTGGAGCGGCAGATAATGTAACCGGTTCCCCGCACACCGGAACCCGGGGTAATGGTAAGCGTTACCTTATTACCGGCCGCGACCGTCGCAGCAGCAGCAAGAGTGGTGCCCGCCGAAATACCGTACTGGTTTAC
>NZ_CALHGC010000048.1 GCF_938029485.1 uncultured Treponema sp.
CTGACTCGAGAGAGGATTATTTTGATAGAAATTTTTACGATTATGTCCAGATTGGAAAAGACGACAAACCTGCTAAATTTGTAGAACGCACTGTGTGCCGCGGCTATACAAAAAAAGAAAAAGAATCAAAACGGCTTACCGCATAACAACAACCATACCGCCGGATATACTCCGGCGGAATTTTTAAGGAGACCGGTAGTATGGCAGAACGGCAAGGCGAGTGTTACAATCCTGATTTAAGTCTTACAGAGATAGCGGCAATAATACGCGCTGATTTAAAAAAGAAATTTCCTGCATACCGGTTTTCAGTTGACTCAAGAAAGAAACGAGAAATTACTATAAGCCTGCTTGAATATCCGGTAGAGCTTACCAATAAAACGCTTATCGCATCGTATTTTCTTATGATGGAAGATGACTTCATGTTTTATGATGTTCGCCGTGGAACGTTCCGCTATAAACGAGACATTGCACCAACGGAAATAGAACGGCTTATTGATGATCTTTATCAGTACGCAGGCCTTTATGTACGCATCACAAAATATGATACGTGGCTTAATCCTGAAATACTCGATGTTCTCATGTCTGTTCAAAAACAGCTGGACGCATATAACCGGAAAGGTGAAGTTTATAGCGATGTTCTATTTCACGATTGCATCAATATCGGCCATGTCAATCCTAGAAGCCGAGATCGATATGCACAATTCGTACCGCGCTCCTCTACCGGCAGACGTGTTTCGCTTTGAAAGATTAAGCAATAATTGCGATTGGAGGATAACACTATGACATACGTTAAGAAGATTAGAATTTTTACTGCAAACGATAGAGGTTATTTAGAAGAAAAAGTTAATGATTTCCTGTCAAAAGAGATAGAGACCGGATTTCATATCATCAATATTCAATATCAACTTACAAGCGCGTATGACGCATCATCGATAATACACGGCATTGTAGAAACATTTTCCTGCATGGTGTACTACAGCGAACCGGTAGAGGAATAACCGATGATTACTATTCAAACTGAACAGCTGACAATCGGCTATGAAGCAGGATTGATTGAAACAAGCCTTTCTAACGGATGGATAGTAAAACAGTGCTTTAACTGGTTTATCGATTATGACGGTGTGCAAGTAGAATACGATCCGGATGCAATGAAAGTCATCGGCGCAGAAGATATAGAAGAATACAGCGCGGAAGAACGCGCGGCGTTAGCCGAATGTGAATGGAATATAACAGATTTAAAAACAGAAATTTTCAGAAGTACATATTATCGTGAAGCAAAACAAGAATATAAAGCGAGTCTCAAGCCATACGTCTATTATGGTGTAAGTGAAAAAGACTTTTTCGGTCAAGTCTGAAAAAAACGAACAGGAGGGGGATGATGAGTAAGCATCGTGCGGTATACCTGACACGGGGTAAGGCTGCTGCGCTGTACAGCGTCTTATCAGAAACAATTATCAATAATCAGTTACTGATTGGAGAAATTAAATGGGCGATGGAAAACCGTCGGTGGTTTTCAACGTTCGGTTGTAAGACATTCGCTGATTTTGTGCAATTCAATAGTATTCAGATAACAGATGAATATCTGGTTAATTGGGACAGGTGCCGGTGGTGTCCTTGAGGAGGTTAAACATGAAAGTCTATCTGTCAGGAGCAATAAGCGCAAATCCGCATTACAAGATCGATTTTGAAAACGCTCGCAAACGACTGAATGATGCAGGGTTCGCAGTTGTATCGCCTACCATTTTCTGCAATGAAAGCATGAGCTACGATCAGGCAATACGAAAATGTTTACAGGTATTATCAACCTGCTATGCAGTAGCGGTAATCGAAACACCGTATCAATATCAATCTACAGGAAGTCAATTAGAGCTTAGTATTGCAAATGTCCTTTCAATGCAGGTTAAAACGGTTGACGAATGGATCGAATACGCCGAACGGCAAAAGCAAAAACGCGGTTTGTGCCGCAGAAGAGAGATGCAATGATCAGTGCTATTAGTATGTTTATTGCCGGTATTGCTGCGGGGGCGATCGGGTATGTTATTGAGGAAACGGTTTGCTTTGTGATAGCGCGAGTGATTGATGTAATAAAAAGAAACGATTGGCAAAAAATTGAGAATACCATCGAACAAATCAATAACGATCTTGCAGAAGTTATTGAACAGATGGAAACAACAAAATAATAGCTATAAGCATAATGCACTTTAAGGAGGAATTAATATGGCAGTTATTGTAGCAGTAATGGGAGAAAGCGGGACGGGTAAATCAACCAGTTTACGCAATTTTCAAAAAGGAGAAGCATCGGTAATCAACGTATCAAAAAAGCCGCTTCCTTTCCGTAATACGTTATCGGTTTTTAAAACGGATAACTATCAAGAAGTTCAGGCGATGATTAAACGAGCACAGGCAAAAAGTGTTGTTATAGATGATGCGCAATATCTGATGGCTTTTGAGTATATGCACCGCGCAAAAGAAAAGGGATATGAAAAATTTACCGACATCGGCGCGAATTTTTTCAACCTTACACAAACAGCAACAGCACTCCCTGATGATAAGATTATTTATTTTCTTTTTCATATTGAACGGACAAAAGACGGGAATGAAAAATGTAAAACGATCGGACAACTGCTTGATGAGAAAATAACGCTTGAAGGGCTTTTTACCATCGTTTTAAAAACAGTTGTGCTATTGGATGGAAATAATCAGCGGCAATTCTGTTTTGCGACCGTCAATAACGGTAGCGATACGGTCAAAACGCCGATGGGAATGTTCGCAGAGCCACTTATTCCGAATGATTTAAAAGTGGTTGATACGGTTATCCGTGAATATTACGGAATGCCGGAGAATGTTTTTATACAGCATTCACATAATGAAGCGCCGCAAGAGAGCCTCCAAGGCAATCGGCAACAGACCGGTATACAGCAAGTACCCCCGCAAAACAGGAAACAGCAGTCGTCTATTTTAAGTTTTGCAAAATCGTATAAGGAGATGTAAGCGAATGAAGAAAAAAGATGTTTTTACTTTCGATGAGCGCTTCCATGTATACCGGCTAAACGGCGAAATCATTCCATCCGTTACAAAAATTATCTGCACTGTTGCAGGGAAAGATTTATCACACATTCCCCCTGAAATTTTAAAGAAGGCAGCGGAGCGCGGTACGGCAATTCATAAAGAAATTGAAACAGGTGTTATTCAATCCGTTGAAGCAAAATGGATTGAACAAAATATCGTCCGTGCATCCTGCAAATTTGAGCAGCAGTTTTATCATACTATTAATGATTTTACGTATGCCGGAACTGCTGACATTGTTGCAAGCGATACGCTTTTTGATATTAAAACACAGAGAGAGGCAGATATGTTGAGTTGGTCTCTCCAGCTGAATCTTTATAATCTCTTTTTCAAAAAGAAATATTTAAAGGTCTTGCATACACCGAATACCGGCAATTTTATGGTTGTTGATATTCCGCTTTTATCAATGGCGCAGATACAGGAAGTTATCAGCGTCTATGTGCAAGGCATCCGGTTACGGGAGGACTTTATGAATGCACCGGAAGATAAGAAAGAAGTTGCTGAAATACCGCCGCCGCTTGAACTCAATCTGAAGGTTGTTGAACAGAATATCGGCACACTGAATACAAACGCTGCTCAGCTATTAGAGCGGGTTAAGGAGCGCCTTGCGTTTTATTCGGTAGACCGCTATAGCGGCGAAAACATCGCAGCGGCAAAAAAGGATAAGGCAGAATTAAACGATGCTGCGAAGCTGCTCAATGCGGAGCGTATCCGTATTGAAAAAGAATTTATGAA
>NZ_CALHGC010000049.1 GCF_938029485.1 uncultured Treponema sp.
GCTGACGGGGATTACGCTTGGGCTGGTTTCCGGTGTCAATCCCATCATCGGAGCCTTTACCTTTACCTCTGCGGCAGGCGCACTCATCGAAGCGCTGCGCAACTATTTTAAAGAATACAGCGATCTCATCCTTTCCATCGTCCTTTCGCTCAGTGTCGGTATTGCCATCACTCTAATGAGCTCCGGACTGATACGCACCAATGCGGAAGCTTACCTGTTCGGGAGCATTTTAACGGTGTCAACCTCCGATGTTATTACCGTTATCGTCTTGAGCTTTTTTGCCGTTGCCGTATTGGCCATGCTGTATCATAAGCTGCTGTATATAACGCTTGATGAAGACATCGCGTATGTCATCGGTATCCGTGTAAAGACAATCAACTATATTTTTTCGATTTTAGTAGCGGCGACAATCGCCGTTTCCATCAAGATAGTAGGAATTCTCGTACTTAGCTCGATGATTGCCCTGCCGGTTGCAGCGGCGCTCCAGCTGCACGTAGGCTTTAAGCGGACGGTGTTTTTTTCAATCTGTTTCGGGATCGCGGACATTATGTTGGGGCTAATCTGCTCGTACTATTTAAACGTCGCCCCCGGCGGCTTTACCGCACTTATTTCCGTTTTTATGCTGTTGCTGGTATTGATACTCAAAAAGCTGCGAAGTCCTTTTTGAAAATATACGGTGCATCTACTTCGTTACTTGTTCAGCGAAGTACGTCCATGCACTTCGCTGAACACAAGTTTGACCAGTGTCAAACTTGTGTCTGCTTAATACGAGCGGCATCCGTGCCGCTGCTGAAAACGCTCAACGTATCATTTCCGACAAGGACGTCGGTGGTTCCACACAGCAGCAAGTTTTTCGTGAGAAAAACTTGTCGTTGAACAGTGTACGTCCGTGTACACTGTTCAACAGGCCTGCGCTTTATTTTTGCTCGCGCCTTGTGGTTTCAGAACGGACAGGGATGTCCGTGAAATTTAACAGAAGCGAGATTTGTGATATGCACAAATCTCGTCGTTGAGAAGCGTACACGGATGTACGCTTCTCAACAGTCTATTTTCAAAAGGCTAACGAAAAGTCTATTTTCAAAAGTGGTACTATTCCTGCAAAACAGATTGTAGCAGACTTGTAGGCTAAGCTGCCTAAAAATTGATACCCGTGTATAATACACTTTCTTGACTTTAACTATTTTTTGTATTATATTGTAGTTAATGGTGAGTCCTACCGTTAAGTGGAATCCTTAAACGCAGTGTACCCTACTGAGAGTGGGAACTTTAGAAATGCGGTGAGTCCTACCGTTAAGTGGAATCGATAAAGCCGTTCAGTTAGCTGATACGGCTTTTTTTATAGGTAAATATGAAACAAGAAAGACTGAATTTATATTTTATAGATATGAAATATGTGCGAAATTTACATAAGGTCGATGATCGTGTTCAGTCAATTTCCCCTCAAATTCATAAAAGTAATCGTCCTTTTGTAGGAATTATTATTATTTGTAATGAATATAAATATTGTGTACCATTGGATTCAGCAAAAGAAAAACATAAGATGCACAAGAATGATGTAGACTTTACCCGTATCTTTGACGATGAACAACTCATAAGTGTTTTGAACTTTAACAATATGATTCCTATTGATGATAAATTTATTACAAAAATTGATTTGAAGCCGAATGTAAAAGATTCTCGATCTCAAGCAAATTATAAAAAATTGTGCATAAAAGAAATTGAATGGTGCCGTAAACATCAAGAAGCAATCGTAAAAAAAGCAAATAAATTGTATTGTTTGGTTCAAAAGCCTAATTGTAGTAGTAATCTCAAAAAACGATGCAATGATTTTAAAAAACTTGAGAAAGTATTGGAAAAATTATTGCAAAGACCATAAAGCATCCTATTCCTGCAACACAGCTTGCAGCACCCTGTCCTTTTGGCGCCAATTTTTATCGACGCGCACCTGTAAATCAAGCTGTACTCGATACGGAAAAATTTTACGCAGCTCTTTTTGGGATTCCACCCTGATTGCCTTAATCATCGCAGCGCCTTTACCGATAACCATCGCCTTTTGACTTTCCCGCTCTACGCACAGAAAGGCGCGGACAAACAGCTCCTTTCCATTATTTTTCATCTCCATATCCTGAATATCAACATACAGTGCATGGGGGATTTCTTCGTAGAGGCGGCTGATTGCCTGCCCGCGGATAATTTCGGCAATGCGGAAATCTACCGGCTGATCGGTATAAAAGTCTTTGGGATACAAAAAATCACCTTCGGGCAGGAGAGAAAACAGCGCGGCGAGCACGGGTTCGAGTCCCGTTTTTTCTTGCGCGGACAGTTCAAAAATCCGCTCCTGCGGCAGATCGGGTAATGCTTGCATAAGACTGATACGGGTTTGCCCCGGACGTGCAGCCTGACTGTCGGTTTTGTTAATACCGGCAATCACGCGATTCTGTTTATCTTTCAATAATGCGCAGATGGCAAGCTCTTCTTCTCCGAACGGGCGCGCCGCATCGATAAGATACAACACCGCCTCAGCTTCTTGCAGACGGTTTTCCGCAATGAGCTGCATACGGCGGTTTATTTTTTTTTCACTGATATGATAGCCGGGCGTATCGATAAAGATGATTTGCCCCTGCTCCGCCGTAAGGATGCCGCGGACGGAGCTGCGCGTGGTCTGCGGCAGTGCCGAAACAATCGACACGGTTCCGCCGCAGACGCTGTTTAGAAATGTTGATTTCCCGGCGGAGGGGCGTCCGATAATACAGACAACGCCGCTCCGCATTGGTTTATCCGGCACGTTTGTTACCGCTGCCTAGCTCGCTTGGCACGCGCTGCAGGGAGACTGCACAGCAATCTTATCTTCTACTAAGGCAAGTACCTTGGTCGGGCAGCCCTTAATACAGATACCGCAGGAATCGCAGAGTTCGTAATTAACTTCCGGAATACCGTTGATAACTTTTATCGCGCCTTTCGGACAATTCTTTTCGCACTTCATACACTTGATGCAGCCGCGTTTGCAGTTTTTCATAATAACGGCTTTTTTCGGATTGCGACATGAACAAAGCGCAATGGAACCTTTCCGGCTTGTCGGTACGGTAGTCAAAATATGCTGAGGACAGGCTGCAACACAGACGGCGCAACCGGTACACTTTTCGTAATCGACGTGCGGAATACCATCTGCTTCAACGTGAATGGCATCGAAAGGACAGGCCATTTCGCAGTCGCCGAGGCCGATACAGCCCCAATCGCATTCCCGCAATCCGTTTACCGAAATCTTTGCGGCGCGGCATGTTTTAACACCGACATAATCGGCCTTTTCTTTACAGACATCGTGCGAACCTTGGCAAAGCAGCACCGCGACTTTCGCATCCGCATCCGCGGAAACGCCCATAATAGCGCCGACTTTTGCCGCAACGGGACCTGCACCGACGGAACAACCGTTGACCGGCGCATTACCGCTTGCAACC
>NZ_CALHGC010000050.1 GCF_938029485.1 uncultured Treponema sp.
GCATCTACTGCGTCGTACGCCGAAAATAAATGCTCAACGTATCATAGATACGCCTCCGCTTTATTTTCGGCTAGCTCCTTGTATCTACACCGTCTATTTGCAAAAGCGCTTATTCTATTTACTGCTGCAAATAACTTATATACCGCTATTGAAAATCACTTGCGGTCAATTAAGGTACGCAGACGTTCATTGGTTGGTGAACTCGCTGTCTCTTCTATTTCCACATATATCAATTCAGGATAATTTTCTTTTTTTATTAAGTATCACAAATTACAGGTGCGTTTTTCGCGCATGATATTGAGCCTACTTCGAATGTCCGAAGTAGGGGATTCCAAAGGGGTGTCCCCTTTGGTCGTCATTTTTCTTTTTTTAGGGTCGTAGGGAGCTTTTTTTTCTTTTTATCGAAAAAAAAGAAAAAAAGCTCCCTACACAAGGAGATGTACCATGAAAAACCGTTTTTCTATCCGCTATAAACTTATTCTTATCTTCGGTCTGTTGATTGCACTCGCTTCAAGTATTGAAGGTTTCCTTGCAATCAGAACGGCACGTAAAGCGGTAACGGAAAAGATTGAAGCGCATCTTATCGACAAAGCAGCCGATACGGCAAATATTATTGACGGGCGCATTACCGCTTTTTTTCAGTTTCTCGAAGGCATTGCTCGTATGCCGGTATTAACGGATACGAACGTCTCATACGCCGATAAAATGGCACAACTAAAACTTGAGGCCGCGTTTAACGCACAAATAGTGGAACTGAACATCGTCGATATGCAAGGGAACAGACACAGCAGCGAAGGAACCGTTTTCAGCGTTTCGGACAGAGATTGGTTTAAAGCAGCGTCTTCGGGCAAAAACTTTTTTTCGGAGCCGTTGCAATCGCGTCTCCATGCCGGTAACTTAATTGCGGTATTTGCGGTTCCCATTTATAACGAACAGCGGCAAGTGGTTAATGTTCTTGCTGCAAATGTCGACGGGTTGTGGCTTTCCGACCAAATAAAAGACATTGTTGTTGGAAAAACGGGAGTATGTTATATCATAGACTTGAACGGCGTAACGATTGCCGATCCCGATCCCGAAGTTGTAAAAAATCAAGAAAACAGCACTGAAGAAGCAAAAACCGATAATTCGTATTCAAGTATTGCGGCATTTGAAAAACGGGCAATAATGGAAACGGAACCCGGTACGGGATATTTTTATTGGGGCAAACGGCTTGATATAGCAGCCTTTGCGCGGATAAAGTCCAGCAGCTGGCCGGTTATAATCTCCGCTCCATCCGATGAATTTATGGGGACGGTAAACACTCTCCGTGCTTCGATGATTATCATCGGCGTAATTATTTTGCTTACCGCGCTTATTGTTGTGTACTTTGTTGCCCGCACGATGGTAAAACCGGTGCAAACTGTTGTTTCCGCTTTACGAAACATTGCGCAAGGAGAAGGAGATTTAACGGTACGTTTACCGATTACCGGAAACGATGAAGTTACCGACTTATCCGTATACTTTAACGAAACGATTGCAAAGATCGGTGCTTCAATTCAGCAGGTTGGGATAAATTCAAATACAATGGAAGAAATCGGATCCGAGCTTTCATCTAATATGACTGAGACTGCAAGCGCGGTAAATCAGATAAGCGCAAACATCGACGGGGTTAAGCAGCAGGCAATGACCCAAGCGGCAAGCGTTACCGAAACGGCTGCAACCGTAGAAGAAATTGTCCGCACGATTAAGCAGCTGAATAACAGCATAGAAACACAGGCCGCAAGCGTTGCGCAGTCCTCGTCATCGGTAGACCAAATGCTTGCAAATATCGCTTCTATGGGACAAACGCTCGGTAAGACAGACGATGCTATTCAAGAACTCACTTCCGCTACAAGCGACGGCAAACATACCCTTGTTACTTCGAACAGCATTACTCAAAAGCTAGCCGAAGAATCAGGTTCGTTGATAGAGGCCTCAAGTGTCATACAGCATATTGCAAGTCAGACTAACTTGCTGGCGATGAATGCGGCGATTGAAGCTGCCCATGCGGGTGAGGCAGGTAAAGGATTCGCCGTCGTCGCAGATGAAATCCGTAAGCTTGCCGAAGATTCCGCAACACAAGGCAAAACCATCACGGCCACTCTTAAAACCTTATCGGGAGAAATCGAAACACTCTCTGAATCTTCAAAAACAGCAGAGGAAAAATTCAACGCGATATTCACCCTTGCGGAACAGGTTAAGGAAATGAGCGCCCGTTTAACCGAATCGATGAGAGAACAGGAACATGGCAGCAAGGAAGTGTCGACTGCGATTAAAAACATCAGTATGGTAACAATGGAGGTACAAGCAGGATCTGAAGAGATGCTGAAAGGCGGGGAAGGCGTTGCTCAAGAAATGCGCAGACTCGATGACCTTACCCGCATCATTACGATGAGCATGAACGAAATGGCCGCCGGCGCCGGGCAGATCAACAACGCCGTACAAGAAGTGAACGAAATTACTCAGAAAAATAAGCGGAATATTGAGAGGTTGGCATCTGAGGTTTCCAAATTCAAAACCAATTAGGGAGTGTCGTACCGTTTTTTAGCTTCATTGATTGATGTTCTTATCTATGTCGCAGTCTTTACCCAGACACACTTTTTTCCGGTTTCGTTCCAGTTGCGTACAAAATTCATAATTCCTTTTTCAAGTTCTTGTACACTTGCCCAGCTCTCCCGTCTAATACACTCGTTCAGCGACGGGCTGTTTTACGGGCGTGCTTTCGATATGTTCTATAAATGTCCGGTAGCTTTTGGTCAATTTTCATTTCCTTATATGCATGATTAGCTATTATATACATTTTGAAAATAATCAGCGGATATATACGCAATCATACGCTGTACTGCAGGAACACAATTTATCGGATCTAAATGAACATTGGGATGAGCATTTCTAAACACTCTAAATACTTCATCGGCAAATGCTTGACCTATTTCAGTTACCCCTTGAAAATCCAAAATAACTTCTAAAAATTTATCAAATCTCGTAATAAGTCTTTTTGCCTGTGAACGGGACAGTAGCAGTTCGCCTTCATGTTCCATAAGCTTTACCGGTATACGGGTTTTATAAAAACCGGGCTGTTTATCCGGATCTGCATACTCATTAAAAATATCTGAAATATTTAAATGTGATTTTTTCTCAATCAACATCGAAACCACAGTACCTAATACGGACGCAGAATTTTCAAGTAACCAGTCATTTTCATGATGTCCGCTGAAAAATAAAGTATCAGACAAAATAATTAATTCTTAATTATGAATTAGCGAAGAATTTTCCTTATTTTTCCGGCCATTTTTGCATTCGTGCTTTATAAGTAGTTATATATTCACGGAGGTAAATTACTATGAAGAAGCACAACCGCAGATACAAAGATTCGGTATTTGTAGATTTTTTTAGCGAAGACAAAACCGCAAAAGCGAACTTTTTATCGCTGTACAATGCACTGCACGGTACGAGCTATCAATCTACCGCTATTTTGAAAAACATACGGCTGAAACAAGTGCTCTACATGAGCTTCGCTAACGATGTATCGTATCTTGTTGATAATAAAATTATCGTACTTGCAGAGCATCAATCGACCATCAACCCCAATATGCCGATCAGATGTCTGGAATACATTGCTCGCTTATACGAACAGTTCTATAAATCGAAAGAAAAGTATAGCCGTAAACAGCTTGCTATTCCAACACCGGAATTTTATGCGTTTTACAATGGGAAAGAATCGTATAGTGATAATTCAGTCTTAAAGCTATCCGATGCATTCATCCAAAAACATGATAAGTATGCTCTTGAATTATCCGTAAAAGTGATTAATATCAATTATGATAAAGGAAGCCGAATACTCAAAAGCTGTAAGCCGCTGTGGCAGTACAGTTTGTTTGTAGATTCTGTACGCCGCCATGCTGCTATTGATAGAGAATACGGCTTTGAAAATGCGATTAAAGAATGCATTCAAAATGATATTTTAAGGGACTATCTACAGCGTAAGTCGAAGGAGGTTCTGAATATGTTAATAGGCGAATATGATTATGATACCGATATAGCAGTGCAACGAGAAGAGAGTTTTGAGATCGGCCTTGCTGAAGGAGAAGCACGAGGCAAATCCATCGGTCTAGCCGAAGGTTCCCGCAAAAAAGCGCTCGAAACGGCAAAAAATCTCTTGCAATTCGGCCTTTCGCGGGAAAAGATAGCGCAAGCAACCGGTCTTACCCAAGCAGAGGTTGAATCGATAAACTAATTCTTAATTAAAAAAGCCGTCTCACGCAGGATTTCTCCAACGCAAAACGGCTTTCATACTCAATTCTTATGAATTACTCCCACCCTATCGTGTAAATCGCCTTTACGGTTCCCTTCGAACGGGTTTCATCATGGTTATTCGTGCGGAGGGGTTAATACCCGCCGTCCACGGCAACGCTTGCGTCGGGGTTGTTGATTAACCCTGATCACAAAACCGGACGGTAAAACAAACAGTATTTTCCACCAAGCTCCCTTCCGAAACCCCAACTGTTAACGCATACGCGATGCGCATACCAATGCAGCAGTTTTCAGAAACTGACGTTTCTTCAACTGTTGCATTATAATACACGCTTTTTAGCTGCCTAACGATGCAGCATGGTTATCGCCTCGGACACGGAAGCATATCACTACAATTACAAATTACCCATTAGCGCATTACCAATTAATCACTCCCACTTCAAGGTATAGGTTACTTCTGCGGCACCTACTGCAAAATTACTATAATTATCAACATAATAGTTAATGATAAAGTCTTTTGTCTGCCCGCGTTTTAATACAAAATTTTCATCAAAAGAAGCGGTAACATTTGGAATATTAAAATTATTCTCTATAGCTGCTTTTTTACAAGTCCATTCGTCTTTTGCCTTATCATAGACGAACTCTACAACACTTTGACCATATCCTGAAAGATACTGCTTATCTATGGTAGTATTAGACCATTTTTTATCATATTTTACCAGTTTTGTGTCCAAGCGGAAAAATTGAGTTTCAGGTAATTGTGCAAATTCCTTCATAGTCGAATTTGATGAGGTAATTGCCTCACCTTTATTCAATTTTCTTATTTTTGAAACTTGAGTGAATGCATTAGTCGTATCTTCACCATTGTAGATAGACCACAGTGATTGATAATTATCAGTATCATACTCTGCAGCAGTATTAAAAATCTGAGCTTTAAAGTTATAGACAAAATATGCATGATCAGGATTTTTGTTCCCCGAACCATGATCACAGCATAAAGTTATATTTTCCAGTTTCTTTGCCGTAATCGTCAGTTTCCGCGTATCAGGTATTTTCCGTATCACAACCCTAACCGTTTCCTGCTTGGTAACCGTTATAGATGCGCTGAGTTTGTTTTCAGCAATGTCAGTCACGCCGTCCCACCGCAGCACCTCGTATCCGGCATCTGCTTGAGCAAGGAAGGTTACTTTTTTCCCTTTTTTAACATAATCACCTGTCTGAATCACTTTTTGATCATAAATAGCAGTTATACCGCCTTTACCTTCTCTATCAAAAAAGATTTTATACGCTTCTTCTACTTCTACTTTTGCAACAGCAGAGGTTCTGGTTGCAGTTTTCTTACCGTCAACCTTATCGTTTGTATTCGTAGCAACACAATAATAGTATTCGGTTTTTACCGAAGCAGTATCTACGTTTAAATTGAGCGTTGCAGAGATTTCTCCGTTTAGTTTTGTTCCATTTTCATTACTATCAGAAGTGTTTTTATACCATTGATAAGAAACCTTTCCCATATCTGTTGAAAGAGCTTCCACTTTAAGACTTATAGAGCCTGAGGTGTTTATAGGAAGAGTCTTGCTTTCAGGCTCTTTAATAATTTTAGGCTGAGCTGCATCCGTATAGAGCGGGCCTGAACTTATCAATAGCTTCACAGCATCGGTTTTTACCGTATCGGTCTTACCGTTAGAAGAATTTGTATTGGTTACTTCACAATATATGTAGCAATCTGTTGCGACAGTTCTATTAGGCCGGTAAGTATACAATACTTCACCATCTATTAATGTTCCGCCCTCATTCGATTGATAGTCATTTTTATACCACTTATATGAAAGCGTTTCTCCATCAGGCACAGGGGCGGCTTTGACCGTCATAACAGCATCTTCTGTTGAGTTTAAAGGTATCCGCAATGCCTTAGGTTGAGCTAAGATAAGGGGGCGTGCAACAGTATAGTCAGAATTTTCTGTTCTAATAACCTCAGTTTTATTTTTCTTAATCTTATTGCGGTAGGGAGAAAAGCCCGCACCACTTGACTTTTTCTCGGCAGGCTTGGTAAATATAGGATTCTTCTGTGCAGTATAGTTATTATTGGTAATATTTTGCTTTATCCAGCTATACAATACAACCAGACCGTCCTCTTTAACATAACCGACAGGGTCGCTTAAATAAAAAGGTTCATCGAATTGTTTATGACTTCCGCTTGGCGGAGCTGCATAATCGGTCCACCCGCCGGGAACCCCTAAACTGCTTATAGAAGCGGGATCACTGTAGTAAAAGAGAAATTTAGAATGAGTATCAACACAGAACATTGAGTTATCAAGGTCTACCCCGCCCGATGCCGTAAAACGGTAAAAATAAAAGCGTTTTTCTTTTTCCGCATCAAAAAGAGGAGGAGTAATCCCGCCCCATCGATCCGTCCTTGACTTATAGCGGTAAAATTTTACATTGCCCATATGTTTTAGGCCGGAACCAAAATCAGGGCCTGCATATTGCTCAGGCAAACCCGACCATGAGTCAGGCTTAAACTTATAAGAAGCAATATTAGAGCCGTTATCAAAGGCATTAATATAAACTACCCATTCATCAAATTTCGATGCAGGAAAGCTGTAATCTTTATCATAATAGGTAAAGGGGTCTATTTCTTCGGTTATGGTGTTTATCTTTACAACATATTTTTTATTACCGTTTTTATCCACAGGATTATATACAGCTGCAGCATTTCTTTTGACGGTAAACTTCATATTCCAGTCTAAGTATTTACCCTCTTTTCCTTCAACTGAAATTTCCGCATTTACACTATCATTACCATCAAATTTTATAGGGTTAGGTTTAAGTTTTACAGGGAGGTTATCAAAGGTCTTAAATATGACAACTATATCATCCTCGGTTATTTGCGTTACATTTGAAGGAACACTCACTTCTTTTCCGATTTCGCTTTTAATACCCTGCACATACATTTCCAGAGGTTCCAAAGCAACATCTTCGTTTTCATCTCGCTTTCCTCTAGTTACTGATACAACATGGGCAAAGTCTTTGTATTGACCTTTTAGCGCCTTTACAGAAATTTTTACATCAATGGTTTCATCTTCTTTTAGCTCAAGGCTGTTTTTCTCTAAGACAACAGGAATAACGGGTGTTTCCGTGCCGCAAATGAACTCCGCCCTAATATCAGCTGCCGAGAGTATGTTTTTTTTATAAGGAAGAGTTACACTTCCACTCATTGCATTTTCGTCGGCAATTGTAAGGCTTTTCAATATCAAGTCGAAAGGTTCATTTTGTGTAATTTTGATAACCTTTGTAACTTCACCGTATTTAGCTTGCATATCCTTTATTTTTATCGTTACAGGGACTACTTTTCCTGCAACCAAGGGGGCACCGTCCCCATTAATTTCCACACTTACTTCAACTTTTTCCATAGTTGATAAAGAGCTTACAGCATTTACCTTTATATTTTCAGGAAGTATCTCTTCAATGGAAGGGGCGACATTTACCAAATACTCTCGGGCTTCTGAAAATTTTTTTAACTTATCAGTCTCATCAATCGGCTGCTCAGATGAAACAGGAGTAACCGGCTGCTCTGCGACCTGTATGTCCGTAATAACAAAATTCTTAGAAAAAGATTCCACCGATCGGGGATACCACGGAGTACCGATTGCCGGTTTACACGTTGAAAACATGAGCGTTGCAACAACGGTAAAAAACATTAAAATAATTGTATCTGTAATCTTGTTAGATAAGCGCATAAGAACCTCTCCTTATACTTTAAAAGTCAGCCCGACTGTTACGCCGAAATCAAACGAATTCATATAAAACGAATTAATCGGATGTGTCGCGATATCAAAGGCAGGATTTTTAAACTTTGCAGCATCTACTAACTTCTGCGGCATTGTTACATATTTGGGCTTATACACGGTATAAGCTAAAAAACCGCCCAATACGATCTCCATATTGGAAAGGAACGGCTGATTGTACTCAATGTATCCTTTAAAGATAAAACCAACAGGGTTAATTCTTCTTATTTGCTCGTCGGTGACCAACAGCGTTCCTGTTTCGCTTGAAAAATCCACTTTTCCGCCTGTAGTAGTTTTTAATTCTTCCACTTCATCCGGAGTAAGGTTTGTGTACAGCTCGTATGTCGGCTGTGGATCGAGCGGCATTCTAATACCGGTATTAAACCCTACCGCAAGACGATTGCGTAAAAAATACGAACGCAGTCCCGTCGTAAAAGTCATCACCGGCGTCATGTGTATACGGCAAAACACGTCTATTCTTTTTCCTTTATTGCCATTCAGCTGAGCATTATATTGCCCCGAAATTTGCCCTGAAAAACCTTGTCCAAGTCCAAGGGCAAAGCACAAACCCAACCCGCCGAACACACTGTTATCCTGCAGCCGAAAATAACGTATCGAATCAAAAATATAGGTTACATCCGCTTCTCCAGTGGTAACATAGCCCAGTGAACCGCGCATACCGTCGCCGCCTAAATAATCCATATCCTCCTTGCTAATCTTCGGCCTCGTCAGTGAGCCGGTTAAATTCGCCTTTAACCCCAGCGTAAAGCCTGAATCAAACGCATAGGCGTGGACGGTAACCGCAGCCAAAAGCAGCGCTGCAACGTTTTTTTTATGTAAATACATAGTTTTTATCCTCTTTTGGGCACCACAGAGCATATCTCCGAAAAATCCATAAAAGTTTCAAAGGTTCCCATAGCCTATTTAAAAGGTGTATTAATGGTATCGGCAGTATTATTACTTGTCAAGAGATTGCGGCTTTTTGTGTCAAGAGCAAACACATCGGAATACAAGCACATCGGAAATATTTTAGGCGTTTGGAGCCGTCCCAAAAAGCAACCGACTTTTTTGAGACATCCCCAACCTTGACTTTACGACGACGGGGGTATAGTATGTGGACTCTTGAATAATCTTAGGGAGCTTTAAAAAACGTTTTTTAAAGCTCCCGCTCGTCAAAGTAGGTGCTCATGGCTTCAAAAAATGCACTGGTTAAAAAGTTATACAAACATCCTCGTGTTATTTTAGGCATTATACTCGGTCTTACACTCTTTTTTGCCCTGCAACTTCCGCGTATCCGATTTGATAATAATAATTTTCGTTTCATACCGGAAAGCGATCCTGCACGAATAGCCGACGCAGAGATGGCAAAGATATTCGGGGATTCGGTGCCGCTTCTCATCGGTATTCAACGGCGCTATTCAACGATAATCGATTGTAAATTTTTAGAAAAAATGCAGGAGTTGGATAAGCGGCTGCTCGCTTTACCCCTGGTGAAAAATGTCGTATCGCTTACAACGACAACCCATATCGAAGCTGTAGGCGATTCAATCGTGAGCGGGAAACTTGTGCCGGAACATTTAACCGGTTCGCCGGAAGAATTGAACACAATTACCGAACGGCTCCGCTCGCTGGATACCTATAACCGCAGTTTGATTTCCGACGATTTAAAGGCGACGCAGACGATTATCTTCCTTAATATAAAGCAAGAACAAAGCGGGTCGCCGGAAACGGTTGCCGTATGCCGTAAAGTGATGAGTATTGCGGAGGAATGGGACTTTCCGGATTCCGTTACTTATGTAACCGGTGCGCCTGTTTTCAGCGAAATTGTAAACGAAGCGACCAGCCATGATTTAATGTTTCTTGTTCCTATTGTCGTCATCGTAGTGGCGGGGGTCTTGTTTTTTTCGTTTAGAAGATTTACCGGCGTGTTCTTGCCGCTGCTCACCGTTATTATTTCATGCATTTGGGCTATCGGCGCGATGGCGCTGCTGCAAATTCCGCTAACGATTCTTTCGACGGTGCTGCCGGTTATCCTAATCGCCGTAGGCAGCGCGTACGGTATTCATGTTATCAATCATTATTTTGATGAAGTAACGCAGAGTAAGGAAATATCTCGTGAAACGCATTCAACGCAGATTGTCGAAGCTATGGCGCGGGTTATTCCGCCGGTTTTTTTGGCTGCACTTACGACATTCGCAGGTTTTGTATCCTTCTGCTTTACGAGCGTTGTACCGATTTTTGAGTTT
>NZ_CALHGC010000051.1 GCF_938029485.1 uncultured Treponema sp.
CATCCCGTCCGTTTGCGATAAGCGCCAAAAGAGCCAGTGCATCCTTTATCTCTTCGCGTTCGTAGAACTTGAGCGTACCGACTACTTTGTGCGGAATTTTTTCGTGCAGGAAAGTTGTTTCAAAGTTGAGCGACTGTGCGTTAGTGCGGTATAAAATTGCCCAATCCGAATAGGCGCCGCCCGCCCGCACCGCTCTTTTGATGAGCTGTACACACAATTCTGCTTCCGCGTCTTGAGACGGTAGGTAATAAAGGCAGGGTTTTTGTCCGCCGGTTCCGCGCGCTGCAATCAGCGTTTTACCGAGCCGTCCCTCATTGCGGGATACAACCGAGTCGGCGACGCGTAAAATCGGTTCATACGAGCGGTAGTTCCGCACCAGCCGGATAATCTTTGTGTGCGGAAATTGACGGTCAAAGGTGAGGATGTTCTGCACCTCCGCGCCGCGAAACCGGTAAATGGACTGATCATCATCGCCGACAACGCAAACATACGTATCTTCGCCGGTTAATTCTCGCAGCAGCTGAAACTGAGCGCTGTTTGAATCCTGATACTCATCCACGAGGATCACTTTAAAGCGTCTATGCAGCTGTTGCGCAATAGCGGTATGTTCTTGCAGCAGCTGAACCGGCAGCATAATCAAATCGCCGAAGTCGGCATTCCCCGTTTCGTGGAGCCGCTGTTGATACGTCCGGTAGATTACCGCAAACTCAGGCGCGGGGTCGATTGCCGCAAGCTGCGGACTATCGGGCAACAGGCAGTAATCTTTCGCGCGGGAGATTTTCCGCATGAATCGCTGTGCCTCCTGCTTATTCAGTTGGGGCAGAGCCTTCATCAGCAGCGTTACCGAATCATCATCATCGTAAATCGTAAAATTGGGAGAAAGCCCCGCCCATTCGGCATAGCGGCGCAGCATCCACGCACCGAAGGAGTGAAAGGTTCTGATACTCGACCTGCCCGCGCGTTCATCAAGCGCCCGTGCCCGTTCCGCCATTTCCCGAGCTGCCTTGTTGGTAAAGGTAACTGCCAAAATCGATTCCGGGCGTACCCCCTGTTCAGCAATGAGCCATGCAATTTTTGTTGTAATAACCCGCGTCTTCCCCGAGCCGGCGCCTGCCAAAATCAAAAGCGGCGAGCCGGTATGGCATACCGCTTCAAGCTGTTCAGGATTTAAAACCGATAAATATCCGCACGTTTCTTCCATCGTTCTCATGTTACTTTTGGCTAAGGTTTCCCGTCAGCAATTCTTTAAGTTGATCTAAAATCTGCCCGCCGCCGGTGATGGAAATTTGGCTGATCTTTTCGCTCATCTTATCGACATATTCAAGTTCCTTGAGCTTTAGCAGCAAGGGATTTTCTTCCATCAATTTAGCAGTATTGAGAAGGCTCCGCGTCGAAGCGGTTTCTTCGCGGCGGGTGATGATATTCGCCTGCGCTTTCTTTTCGGCAATCAACACTTGATTGACAATATCCCGAATCTCTCCCGGCAAAATAATATCTTTCAGTCCGCATGAAAGCACTTCGATACCGAATTGCGCTTGATACGGTTTTAAGCTCTCCATGACAAAGGCATTGATTTCCTGTTTTTTTTGCAGCAGCTCATCAAAAAGGAGCGTACCGACATACTCGCGCAACGCGAGCTGAAAGCACACATACAGCTGATTTTCATAATCGGCATTTGAAACCAGTGCAGTTATCGGATCGTTTATTTTGTACCGGCACATAAAATTCAGCCGGAGCAGGACTTTATCCTTTGTCAATATTTCTTGCCCTGAAATTTCAAGTTGCCGTGCACGCATATCGGCTTTTATCACATTGATGGACTGAACACCTTTCCAGAAAAAATAATTCCCCGGTTCCAGTATTTTGA